>JAADHT010000165.1 GCA_013151705.1 Kiritimatiellota bacterium
GCTCAGGCATTGAATTCTCGGCGAAAAAACGCGGCCTCACACTCGAAATAAGTGTCCACATGGCTGCGAGACCTTTTCGAACAGGGTCTAGATAGACTCTGTTCGAAAAGGTCTCACGCCCACGCCGGGAGTGCGTGCATATCTCGTAGGTCTGTGCTTCCGAATCGCAGGTGAAAGACGGCCATCCAGGTGGTGATTCAAATATGGGCTATTCATGCGTTTTTGTGGGTGAAAACTGAATATTTAATTTATTTGAGTGTCAAAAACTCACAAGGTGACATGGAGACGAATTGCCCATTGTTTCCGTTGGAGAGGTGGAATGAGGGCCGCATGGAGATTCATATTCACATGGCACATACATCCACGGGAGAAAATCATGAATGGAAATGAGTTGACAAGACGCGGATTTATTAAACTCATGGGGAGCGCCGGACTCGCGACGGCGTTTTTAACTCCATCATTGCTCGCGGCTCCGCTCGATAAGCGAGACGATATGGAGCCTTTTCATTGGGCGAGACTTAAATTCACTTTGACGGAAAAAGCGCTTGATGAGTGGAATGTCTATCCTTGGGCTGACGAATTGCTGCTCGACATGCTTCAGAAATACACCAGCCTTAATGTTGATAGGGACTGGCATGTGGCGTCTCTGGATAAACTTGAAGAGATGGTGCAATATCCCTTTATTTTCATGACTTCCGAAAACAAATTCAATTTCGCCGGTGTGAAACGACGTAATTTCAAGGAGTATCTCGAACGAGGTGGGTTCATATATGCCGACGACTGCGTGATTGGTCGTACAGGCGACAAGTTTTTTCTGGATTTAAGAGAAAAAGTGGAACGACTTTTCGGCAAGAAGATGGTGCGCCTTCCGAATGACCATCAGATATACAGATCTTTCTATAAACTCGATGGTTTGCCATATCCGCAGGGAAAAAACCATGGAGGCTGGGCTCTTTTTCTGAATGGAAGAATGGCTCTTTTTTCGACCCCTACGGACATCCATTGCGGATGGGCGAGCTTGAAACTGAGTATGGAAGGGGGAAATGGCTGGTTTCCCAAAAAGATGAATTACGACTCAATAAAAATGGGGATCAACATTGTGGTGTACGCGATGACGCATTAACACAACTCAAAATGGATTCGAACACTTAATTATGATAAAGTCAACACTATTCGCACTCGCACTGATCTTTCTGCCGCGCCTGAACGTCTTCGCCGCTAAAAACGCTGTCGTCATCGCATTGAGAGCCGGCGATCAACAGCTTTCCGACACCAACCGACTTTACTGCGAGACCTTAATAAGATTGTTGCGGAAAAGCGGATTCCGAAAATCCGATATAACCGTTTTTTTCGAAGGAGGGAATAATAATTTCCCCGGTGGCAAGGAGGTTTCCAAAGATAATATTCTAGAAAAATTGAACAATCTCAAAAAATCTTTGAAAAAAAATGATTCATTATGGATATTTCTTTTTGGCCATGCGAACCTCAATAGACGCGGATTGAGTCTCGCCACGAAAGGAAGGCGTTTGAGAGGGAAAGCTCTAGGCGACATCCTTGACCAACTCCCATGCAGGCAGTTCGTCTTTTGCCTCAATAGGCAGAGTTTCCCGCTTATGCGCATACTTTGCGACAGATCGGACAGAGCTGTATTCGTCGCGACGAACGACGTAAATCAGCTGAACCCGCCGCTACTTCCGAAATTCCTTCTTGAGGTATGGACTGAGAATCCCGCCGTTTCACTATCGAACGTATTCAAAAAGGGGGCGGATTTGACGGCGAAATTTTATAATGACAATGGCATCGCCATCCCGGAAACTCCTCAGATGTTCGACGGAAAAACAATCGTGAACTATCCTTTTAGAGAAAAACCGGATTCCACACTTTGCGGAGTCTCGCTTGTGAATGCCGACGCTGTCGCCATGGCGGCCTCCAAGATTGGAAAGCGCGAAACCATTGCCGCGTCGACCACCGTGAGCGAAAAGGACAAACCTCTCGATTTTTCTGAATTTGATGATCTGAATGTCAGTAAAAACGATTCCGCGGAATTCGCGGATATCCCTCCGTTGAAACCAGCCACCAATGAGACAAAAAAAGCTATCGCCCTCGCCGCGAATCTCGCGGAAAAACATATAGGATACAATGCGATATGCGTAAGGGACGATATTCAATATACCGTCAATACGGATCACTCCACGGGATCTGTGCGCAACCAGGCGTTTTATCTTTTAAAAGACGTCGCGTCCGAAAACTACGGCGGAATTCTCATGCGGGATTCTCCACCTGACTATGAACTGACAATCGAGAACGCCAGGATCATATACCCGGACGGGTCGTACAGGGAAATCACGGACAACAAAGTGTCGGACGCCTTTCGGCACATACGATATCACCAGCTGAAATTCCCTGGAGCAAAAGCCCTCTGCCTGATTCAGTTCACTCTGAAATACTCGTCCGCTCCAAAAACACAACTGCGCGATTTCAACAAGGAATTCATTCTTCAGAGAAAAATCCCCACGATCTCGTCAAAACTAACTGTCAGAGTGCCCCCAAAACAGTATTTCCGATATAAACTCTATCACAGCGACGCTACCCCGATGAAATCCGAAGGTGAATACAGTAAAATAACCTCTTTCGATCTCGGTGAGCTTCCAGCGATGGAACCGTTGCCTTATGACCCGCCGTTTCGGGACTGTGTGATACGTCTCCAGCTTTCATCCATGAGAAATTGGACCGAATTCCGCAAGTGGGTCGCTCGAATAATGGACGACAGCGACGAAGTCGATGAGAAAACCGCGGACCTCGCGAGAAAAATCGCGAAATCCGCGGAAAGCGATGTTCAGAAACTCAAAGCCCTTTACGAATTCATCTGCGACTTCCGATACGAATCGACACCTATAGGGGCTAGAGCTTTCAGACCAAGACTTCCTTCGGAAGTTTGCGGAACACGATATGGCGACTGCAAGGATAAGGCGAACACGCTAGTCGCCTTGGCGCGGGTGCTTGGCATCAAGGGATATATCGCTTTACTCAACCGTCAGTCGACAACCGACCCGGACTTTCCGGGATGGCAGTTCAACCACGCGGTCGCGTTTTTTCCGAAGCTGAAGGGGTTCCCGAACGGAATTTGGTGCGACGCCACGGATGGCTCAACTCCGTTCGCGTCACTTCCTCCCGGTGATATCGGCCGCGACGGTTTCGTTCTCCTCGACAAAGGGTATGAATTCAGAAAAGTGACATTGCCGATGTGCAATGCCAATTCCTTGACTGAAAAGATCAACATGCGGATGCGGAAGGACAATAAAGCCTCAGCTGAACTCGAGATCAAGGCCACGGGTCTGAGCGACTACTATTTGAGACAGCGTTTGAAACGCGCGGCTCCGCTTCAACAGACAAGTATAGTTCAGACCATTCTGAACCGCTCCTTAACCGGGATGTCCATCACGAAGCTTGAGATATCACCTTTAGGCGACCTTTCCGTTCCTTTGCTGATACAGGCTGAATGCGTTTCCGACAACGCCTCGCTTTCCGTTTCGGATATTCGTCCACCGCGCGACTTCTGGAATCCCGTATCCATGCCCGTGAGAAACCGACCTTTACAGCTTAACGATAATCAGCCATTCTCCGTTTCGCAAAGCCTGACGATACGGGGAATCTCTCCGCTATCAAAAGAGTTTGAGCAGAAAGGAGAATACTGCGACACCGTTGTGGTATTCTCATCCGAGGCCGGAGCATTCAGGAGAGACGTGAAAATAAAAATTTCAAAACCTCTGATCCCCGCGAACGACTATCATGAGTTCAGAAAACAGATTATACAATGGTATTCAAATATGAGGAGAGACCATGAGTGAGAAAATTCCACAGGACGCGGCGGAGAGAATCGCAATGCTGCCGGAGCTTGCCGAGAAAATTAAAGCGGAACTCGCGAAACGCATCATTGGACAGCGTGACTTGATAAATCAACTTGTTGTCGCGATTTTCGCGAGAGGCCATTGTCTTCTGATCGGTGTGCCGGGACTCGCTAAAACCCTTTTGATTCATACTCTTGGAGAGATCGCCGACCTGAAATTCGCGAGAATTCAGTTCACTCCCGATATGATGCCCATGGACATCACGGGAAGTGAGATACTTGAGGAGGATCACGCTACCGGACACCGCGAATTCAAATTCATCAGAGGGCCCATATTCGCTCAACTTATTCTCGCCGACGAGATAAACAGAACTCCGCCGAAAACACAGGCGGCGCTTCTGGAGGCGATGCAGGAGCAGCGGGTCACCGTGGCCGGTAAAAAGTATGATCTGGCTTCCCCGTTTTTCGTTCTCGCGACTCAGAACCCTATAGAGCAGGAGGGAACCTACCCGTTGCCGGAAGCTCAGCTGGACCGTTTCATGTTCAGCCTTAATGTCGTATATCCCAAGTTTGAAGAAGAGGTGGAGGTTCTTCTCACAACCACGCGGGATAATGAGGAGCGGCTGGAAAAAGTCGTCGGCGCGGATGAGATTATCGCTCTGCAAACAGCAATCCGCCATATTCCCGTGCCGCGGTCCGTAGCGGAATACACTGTTAAACTAGTCTCCGCTACCAGACCGAACGCTGAAGGAACTCCCGACTTCATCAATAAATACCTCCGCTGGGGGGCTGGACCGCGCGCGTGCCAATACCTGGCCCTTGCGGGAAAGGTGCACGCGGCAATGAAAGGTCGCTTCAATGTCGCCTTGGATGATATTAAAAACGCCGCTTATTCAGTTTTAAGGCATAGGATAATTCTTAATTATCAGGCTGAAGCGGATATGAGAACTCCTGAAAATGTGATAGAGGAACTATTGGGGGGTGTTTAGCGCGTGTTGTATACTTCAAACGTTTGAAATCATGTCAAATATAAATCTGTCTTCCGAATTTTTTGATACCGAACTTCTGAGCCGTTTGCCAAACCTTGAAGTCAAGGCGCGGTTTCTCGTCGCCGGATTCCTGGCGGGACTCCATAAAACCCCGTTTCGCGGCAGCAGCGTCGAATTTAAAGAGTATAGAGACTATCAGCCCGGCGACGAACTCAAGCTTATCGACTGGAAGGCTTATGCTAGAACCGACCGTCTTCATGTGAAGCTTAGAGAGGAGGAGACCAACATGACTGTTAATCTGTTGGTGGACAAAAGCTGCTCCATGGATTACAAAAGTCGCACCGCCTCAATGACGAAATGGGACTACTCCAGAGCTCTCGTCGCGGCGTTTCTGCTCTTTCTCCATAAACAGCGCGACGCCGCGTCTCTCGGATTTGTCGGCAGAACTCTCGAAGAGCTTACCCGTGGCGGCGCGCGCGCCTCGCACTATCGCAGAATGATGGCGTTGCTTCATCGCGACGCCGATGATTCGGAATCGCATCTCGCGAATTCGCTGAATTCACTTCTACCCGCGGTCGAAATGAGATCAATGATACTTGTTTTTTCTGATTTCTACGAGGATCCGAAAGCTTTGAAAGCTCCTCTATCCCATTTGCGGCATCTGAAATGTGAAGTGCTTCTCTTTCACATTCTCGATCCTATGGAAATAAGTTTCGACTTCGACGAACCTCTTCTACTACAGGAACTTGAGTCAGAGGATAAGATGCGTCTCTCACCTGATTTGGTGCGCGATGATTACAATGAGTCGATACGACGACATATTGATGATATATCATCGTTATGCGTGGCGCGCGATTGCGAATACCTTCTGCTGGATACCACCGTGTCTCCCATCCACGCGCTCGGCAAATACATCTCCAAAAGAAGGTTTATGCAATGATGCTCGCATTTACAGGATTTATGTTCGGCGCGATCGGATTGACTGTTCCGGTCATTCTGCATCTTATACGCAGGAAACCCACTGAAATCACAAAATTCCCGGCGTTTATGTTTCTGCGCGAAAGCGTTGTGGCGAAACATGCAAGAAACAATTTTCGCAAATGGATTATTCTACTGTTGCGTTGCCTGGCGTTCCTCCTTCTGTCAGCGGCGTTCGCATGGCCATATCTTCCGAACTTCGCAAAGATCCCGAAAAGCGCGACTGTTCTGCTATGGGACAACTCGTTCAGTATGACTTCGAAATCATATTTCAACGAGATGAAATCTTCCGCTCTGAAAAAAATATCCGAAACAGATCGTTCCAATCCCATGCTGATCGGAATTATCGCCGGAAAAACATCATGGTCACCCAAATTCACCGGAGATTCAGCATCGCTGGCGGAATTCCTCAAAAAACACTTGCCCGGAGAGAGCGGCAGCCGTTTTGACGCGGCGTTGCGAGAAGCTGACGCCAGACTTGAGGAAATGCCCGGCAAAAAGAAGAAGATAATCCTCTTTACCGACAGGCAGAAACTTCCATGGCGCGATGTCGTGTTCACGCATCCTCTCTCTCCAGGTGTCGGCTTCGAGGTTCTGACTCCTAAGAAAACAGGCTTCGATAATATCGCGATAACCTCAATGAAACCCCTCTCTCCTTTCATCAACGCGGGGGAAAAAATCATATTTTCAATTGATGTTCAGAATTTTTCCAAAAAACAATTTGACGCTGAACTTAAAATATCAGCGAACGCCAAAGTCGTCTTTCATGAGAATATATTCTTGAATCCCATGGAGAAAAAAAGCTTGATGTTCGGTTTCGCTCCGCGGAAACTCGCTCCATTCGGCCTGAATGCCGAACTTGTGGCTGATGATGATATATCATGCGACAATTTCCGATTCGTCTCTTTGAACCCGGAAAAGCTACCAGAGGTCGCGATCAACGGAAAGAGCGACGGTTTTGATTTTGTGAGGCTCGCTTATCAGACTTCCGGAGAAAACAAGGTTGCGGAGCTTGTTCCATTCTCTGAGAAAAACATTGAAAACGCGGATTTCATCATCGTCAGAGAGATTCCGAACACCGCGGAACGTAAAAGGATTGAGAAAATCGTTGAAAATGGTGGAGACGCTCTCATTCTCTGGAGAGACTCTCCAAGAATGAGAAATTTTCTGCTTCATTTCGGAATCAAAGCCTCCGTTTTACCGTATCAACATCTCGTGCGCTTCGAAACTATCGACTTTGATCATCCTCTATTCAAACGTTTCAGGAATGTCAAAATCGGCGGTTTCTTCGAAATCGCTTTCTTTTCCACACCGAAACTCGTGATGCCGGCGAACTCGACGATAATAGCCGAGTACTCAAATGGCTTCCCCGCTATAGCCGTACTGCGTCATAAAAAAGGAAGATTATTCATCATCGCCTCCTCTCTTGACAGGAAGTCCTCCAACTGGACTGTCCATTCGTCGTTTCTTCCGTTTATGAGAGAGCTCCTGCGATTCTCAACCGCGGCCGGAAAGGAGAGTTCGACCTTCGCTTTGGGACAGATTGTCGACACATCTCGCCGCACACGGATCACGGATGTCAAAACCGGGAACTCCTTTTCCCCTGCCAAACCATTCTCTCCAGCGAGAGCCGGAAATTATATGTTGAAAAACAAATCCGACAGAAAAATGATAAGCGTCAATGTTCCAATTGAAGAATCAAAAAACCGCCTGCTTCCGGAGAATTTCAAAACTTCACAACTTATCTCCATGCGACATTCTGTGATGGAAAAAGCCGATATGGATTCCTTCTCGCCTGAGCAGGGCAGAACTTTCTGGTGGATAATACTGTTGTTCGCCGCGCTTGTGATCCTTTCAGAACTATTACTGGCGAATCGAACCGCATTATGAGGAATGCATGACTATACTGGGCAAACTTGAGAAAAGTAGAGCGAAAAGGGCGATGATCAGGGCTTCGGCGTTTGCCGGCGTTGTTCTTGTCCTGACTTTTTTCACATCTCTTCTAAATGTTCATCTCTGCGATGCGATCGAAGCCTTTCATTTGACATCGTGGATAATTATTACAGGAACGGTGTTTTCATTCGCGATCTACCTGTTTTTCAGATACATATCTTCCGAGAAAATCGCGGAGACCGCGAAACTTACGGATTCAGAACACAACGGGAAGAACCGACTTGAGGCGGCGATTGAACTGCGCGACGCGGTCAATCCTCTGAAAAACACGCAACTGGAGGAAACTGAAACATTTTTCAAAAATAGAAAAATAGAAACTCCGATATGGCTTGTCATTCTAATGTCGCTGTTTATTTTCATTATGCTGAGCTTAAACAGTTGTTTTCTCTATACGCAGCACCGGGCGACTCGCCATGCGAAAGAGCTTAAGTCCGCCGCCGCGGCAAAGAGAAAAAAAAATGTGGAAAAAGAAAAACCGCCGCCTGATTTCGCGGAACTGGCGCTTACCGCCCCCGAGTCTGAAATGAGGGCCAAACCGATGGATGAGATAGCATGGAATGGAATGGGCTCCTCTTCCCGTCCTATCGGAAAACTCGAATTGGCGATCTTTGTCAACGGAATTCATAAAACCGATATTCCCGTTGAAAACGACCGCGTTGAAAAAGAGACGCCTTCCGAGTCGGCGGCAAAAGATGAACCAGCGAAGAGTGAATCGGAGAAAGAGTCAAACAACATTGAATTTGATGGAGAATTCTATCTTGACGAGCTTGACGTGGTGCCTTTCGATGTCGTCAGTTATCACCTTGTCGGATATGCCGACCTCAACGGAGTGAGGAACCGTAAGGTTATCAGCGTTCCTCAATTCATCGAGGTTCGCCCTTTTCGCGAAGACGCGCTTTTAATGAAGCTCAAATCAATGCATATGGATGCGAAGAGAAGGATGGAAATTCTAGCTCTGCTTAATCTGATCAATAAATTTTTGCGTTTCCAGATAACCCTCAATAAAGCTGTTTTCACAGTGCGCACATCCGGACTGGATATTGAAAACAAGACTCTCAAGGAACAAATCAGGCTCCTTGCGGAAGATCAGACCTCCCTCGAAAACGAGCTCGACAAAATGTTGCGGAACACCTCTCCCGAACTCATTTCTGCAAATATGATGGACTATCTGAAACAGGCTCATGATGAAATGGTGAAAGCCGGGAAAAAACTGGAGGAGCTGAAATGAGAATAGCCGAACTTTTCTTCATGGATCCAGGTAGGACCGGACGACTAACGGTTTTTATGATTTGCACTCTATTTTCACCATTTTCGCGCGCGGCTGAGAAAATAAAAAATATAGTGGACGCGCCACAATTGGAAGTTACGTCGGAACATCAGCAGAAAGCTATCGCGGATCTGGTATCGGCCTTGAAGGAAGTACGCAAAGTCGTACTCGAAATGGACGATGCCAACGCGGCCGAAATGATGAAAAATAAAAAACGGGAAAAGGATCCATTTAGTGATAAACAAAAATATAAAGCTCCCCGAATGCCGCCGAAAGACAATCCCGAAGTGAAACTCGGAGAACTCCAGGAAAAGCAGGAGGATGTTCTGAAGGAGATGGAGAAAAAAAGAGAGAAGCGGCGGGAGAAACCCGGAGCTCAAGGAAAAGGCAGTGGGGAAAGCGGCACTCCCGATAAAAAGAGGAAGGAGAACGTAAAAACCCGGAAGAAAAATAGAGAATCAGCGAAAGTCGCTCGGAAAAATAAAACCTTACGAAAACAGAATAAAGGTGATAATGAAAAAACGCGAAAGGTTGATTCAGATAAGTCAATGCTCGAAAGACAGAAAGAGATAACAGAAAAACTTGCCAGGCTCGCCAAGGATGAAAAACTGACGGAACAACTGAAGCGATCACTTGAAAGAGCTGAGAAAAGTAGCAGAAAAGCTCAACAGGCAATGAGCTCTCATGCTGAAAAGATCGCTGAAACCGAAGCTGAAAAAACCAACGCCGCAATTAAGGATAGCTTGAGTACCATTAAAAAACAAAGTGGCGTCAATACTCAAAACGCCCTGAAAAAAGTTGCGGAAAAGACCAACACCGCCATGAAAAAAGTAAAAAACTCTCCTCCCGGAAGAGCAAAAAAAGAAATCGATGAAAAACTCTCCGAATCAATCAAAGAACTCGACCGTCAGGCTAGACAAGAGCATAAATCCGGTTCTCAGAAAAATGCGGAGAAACTCGCGGAACTCGCGGAACGGATTAGTGAAGCGAAGAATAAGATTAGATCTGACGACGCTAAAGCGAAAAAACTCGTGAAATTAATGAAAATCAAGAAAAAGATCGATGAAATGCGCGCCGCTTCCCAAAAAAGCATAGAGCAGTTTAGAAAAAATGTCGATAATCTGGGGAAACTCAAAAAGGAACTGAACTTCGCGGTGAAAAAAAACGCCAGCGTCTCTCCGCGGGATAAAGAGAAACTCCTCAACGACATTGAACTCGCCATGCAGGACACTCTCGCTCAAATGAATAATTTCAAACCCGGGTATCAACTTGAAAAAGAGACATCTAAAGTTGAAAAAAATGATGAGACTGTTCCGAATGGACGGAATCGTAAGTCTGATGAGGCAACTGGAAGCGAACAGACGCGCTCATCAGACTCTTTCAACCAAGCCCCATATCTGATTCGACGCTTGAAGAGGACTCCCGACTTCAAAAATACGGCGCAATGCGTAATCAAAGATATGACGCGGTTGATATATGACGCTCGTGAACTTTTGAAAAGCGTAAAAGACACCGAGTTGGTGACTCATTTCAATATTGATGAGGTTCCGGAGGAATACAAGGACGATGTTTCAGAGTATTTCCGCTCCCTCTCGGAAAAGGCGACGGATAGAAAATGATGAATAATGGATGGATAAAACATATTCAATGGGATTTCCCGGGCGGAATGCTTGTTCTGCTCGCGGTTGTTCTGCTGATCATCGCCGCGGTGATTCTCTCATATCGTTTTTCTCTTCGCAATATGACTGGAAAACAGCGGTTTATTTTGACGGTTGTCAGAGTTTCGACCTTTACTCTGATCTTCTTCTGCCTCTGCGATCCGCGCGTTGTTATGGAGAAAAAAATAAATCTCTCTGGAAAAAGGAAAATAGCCGTGATATTCGATAATTCCTCAAGCATGTGCCGCAAAGGCTTTTCAGGAAAGAGTCGCATGGACGATGCGTTGACCTACTGGCGGAACAATTTTAAAAAAGCGGGCAGTGGATATGATTTCTCTTTTTTCTCATTTGCGGGCGGAATCATTAAAAAAAGTCATTTCTCCGAATGAGATTCAACGTTCACCGGCACCTATAAGAAAAACATCTTTCTTTACATCACTGAATTCCTGGGTCGACAGATTTTCCGCCGGAAAGTATAATGGAGTTATATGTTTCACAGACGGGATCGATACGTCGGGTGATTCAATCGACACCGCCGTCGCGAAGCTGGAAAAATCGTCTATTCCCCACCTGTTTATTCCGATAACCACTAAACTGCGCACGCTTCCATACGCGAAATTCGCGAGACTTGAATCCGCGACTTCCGCGAAGGCCGGCTCGGAAGTGCCTGTTACTTCGATTATAAGCTTTTCCGGACTCGATTCTTCGGAAAAACTGAACCTGACTGTTACGGAAAATAATGAGACGAGGATATATTCCTCCGATATTCCAGTCAAGTCTCCGGCGACGCAATCCAAAACCGTCAAATTCTCCGTTCCCCTGCATGATCCCGGAACACATCAATTCAAAGCTTTGCTGTCGAGTGCCGGCAAAGTGCTTTCCAAGGTTGAATGGAGTATCCAGTGTGTGAGAAAAGAGCGGACGAGAATTCTTCTCTACCAAGGCGGACTGGATTGGGGAACGCGATTCTTCAGAACCGTCGCCGCCCTCGAAAAAGAGGACTTTTCTCTGGATGTGAGATTCGCCCCTGGATCATTTGGCCCGAAAAAAGTTAATATCAAAGGACTCAACGCGCCTTTTCCATCATTTGATGAACTCGAGAAATATAACATTGTGATAATACTGAAAATGCGGAAAAAGCAGATCAGTTCCAAGATCGAGGAGGACTTACGGCGATATATCAGAAATGGAGGAGCTCTGCTGTTTATAATCGCCAACACCGTGAATGCCGCGGATTACGCGAAATCTCCTCTTGAGAAACTCTTGCCCGTGATTTTTGAAAGTGACTTGGGGAATCCCGCCAAGTTCGACAAGAACACGGCCGCGTTTATCGCGAAAATGAAGAAATACCGTGCGACAAAAGCGAGGACGGGCCCGTACAAACACGAATACAACTCAGCTTTGAACTACAGTGTGAAAGTACCTCCGTTGACGGAGATGAAACTCACGCGTGAAGGTGAAATCTCACCGATATTCAACTACCTCAATCCTGGAAAAACGAATGATAAAAGCGAACTGAAACTATCACTTCCGCGATTCCAGGATTTCGCCTTGGTCGTAAAGGAAAAACCTGGAGCTTCCGTTCTCGCCGTGCATCCCTTCTTTAAAAATAAAAATAAAAATCGAATTCTTATAGCCGTCCAGCAATATGGTCTTGGTAAAAGCGCGGTTCTCGCGACGGATCCGCTGTGGCGATGGAAACTTTCACTGAAGTCCACGGACCAGTCGTATCGCCAATTCTGGAGACAGTTTCTCGGATGGTTGACGGCCGGAGCGAAATCAGGCCCTTACTGGGTGCTGGCGAATAGCTTGATCGATACTGGTAAACCTTCCAGATTTCTTTTCAAAATCCCTTCGGTCTCGGATATGAAATTCAAAGATATGAAATTCCGTATTGAAGACATCTCACGCGAAACCCTCACACCTCTTTCCCTCTCACAAGATAGCCCGAGAGAATTTTCCGTGAAATTTACCCCGAAGCATGAGAGTTCCTATCGGCTTGTGGCGGAGAAAAACGGGGAAACCGTCGCTGAAGCTCTTTTCTCCTCATCGCCGAACAAGGCGTCCAAAGAACTTGATCTCCTGAATCCGGCTATTGAGACTCTTGAAACCCTTTCAGAAACCTCATGCGCGGAAATGGTTTCAACCTCCGAGAATTTCAATCTCAAAAACTGGATTTTTTCCGGAGCTGAAAACAC
>JAADHT010000267.1 GCA_013151705.1 Kiritimatiellota bacterium
GCCAGGAGCCTGCGCGCAGTCCTCAATGACAACAACCCCATGCCGGACGGCAATCTCATTGATTCTCTCGGAGTCGTACGGCACCCCCAAAAGATCGACAACTATGATCGCTTTCGTTTTTTCCGTAATTTGATCCTCAATGGATTTAGGATCAAGACAAAAATAATCCTCCTCAATATCAGCGAACACTGGAATTCCACCATAGATGAGCGCCGCCGTGGCGGACGCGCTCATCGTGTATGGCGAGACTATCACCTCATCGCCAGGAGAAATCCCCGCGGCGCCCACCGCGCAATAAAGACCCGAAGTGCAGGAGTTCACACTGATCGCATGCTTGACCCCAAAATACTCCGACCATTTCCTCTCTAGCTCCTGAACTTGCGGCCCACCATAAAAATCATCATGCCAGCAACCTAGAAAACGGGATAATATTCCGGAATCCAAAACTTCGGCAACAGCCTCCTTCTCCTCATCGCCTATGAATTTGTGCGGAGGGAAAAGGGCGGTCCGCACGGGAGCGCCTCCATTAATCGCCAATTTCATAACACGCCTCTAATTTTCAACAGAACTAAATTTAACTCGCATGAGAATCATTGACGGCATTCACAATTTCAGTTGTCGAAGCAACCTGAACGATCTCTGGAAATGGCAGCGTCAAAGGCCATTGCCTCCCTGTCCTATAACTAAACGTCCGTTTTCCCAAAACATGCGCCACGACAAGCGCCATACTCTCCACGCCAACGACAACTCTGGACTGCTTGACATCAAACAGCAAAGAGTCGTCGCACGATATATTCACACGAAAACCACTGGAGGAAGCACTCGCCAGCACCTCGTCGTACTTATGCGAATACTCTCTGGGATGAAGTCGCAAGACGACACCGCCGCGAAACCCACTCGTCGTCAAATCATCAAAAAAGTTCCGCAGTATGACTCGTTCGTCGTCATACATCAAAGCTTCTTCCCACCCTAGCGTAGCCTCATGTCTTACCGACACCGGTTCGCAAATATACAAGATATCGTTGTCTATCGGAACGTTTAAGCCATCATAGCAATTACTAAGATACTTGAAATATGGATTCTCCCTCAGTTTCACGGGGATGGAGAATTTTCTCGTCGCCAACTCGTAGGCGTGCCTGTCGCCAACCCATATTTCAGTCGGCATCCCCATAAGGCCTTCGCTCATATCGAACCGCGCCTCATACAAATCCCAATGATCAAGAAACGTGGCGCAACGAAGATGTCCAATCCTGGCGCTCCTTATCAAAAAACGCTCTAGGTCACTCTCCAAACTCGAGCCCGTTAAAATGAAATCGTCAACGACAAGCGAATCAACGAAAGAACGAGGAACCAGGAGTGTTTTCTCGTGATCTCGTTTGAAAATACTTAAGGCCGGTCCCTCAAGACAACAATAGCAGTCACATCTGGAAACATGCTCGCGATACCAAGCGGAAAGTATCTCCGCGCCACCAGCGTCATGAGCGGCGAGAAGCACCTTTTTCATTCAACACCCGCCACATCTTTCGCAACACTTTCCCAATCTCCTCGGTGAACGATATTCCTACTCATATCAAGCAGTCCAGGGTTGTCATCCAGAAAACGAATGATATCACCACAGGCGCATGTGGCGTAACTTGACTCGAACTCGTTGAAAACAGCATCGATAACGCGATAATCCGGCTCCTCGTCGAGAGTGAGACGCAATGAGGGACGCTTCAAGTTCGCGGAAGCCTCGATGTTCAACAGCTTGAACCGGTCGGGATTGCGAACGAAAAACCAACTCACATGCTCTCTGTCCTCCGACGTATCCCCCTCCCTGTCCGCGAGTTCCAGCAATTCCGTTGAAAACACCTCCGCCTCCATGCCCAGAGGAAAAGTTTGAGCCAGGCAATTTGTGGCGTAATCGCAATCCTCACTCAAATATGTTTCGACGACATCATCAACCAGCTTCGGGTCGATCAGCGGACAATCACCGGTCAATTCAACGATGACGTCAGCATCGTTTTCATGCGCCGCGCCAAGCACTCTGGACAAAACATCCTCTTCAGAGCCGCGATAGCAACGCGCTCCGATTCTCTCAGCCAAATCGACAATTGGTTTGTCCATCTCATTGACCGTCGTCGCGATAACGATTTCATCCACAAGTTCAAGGGATGCGAGACGCTCCGTCATCAATTGCAGCATAGGTCTTCCAATTGATTCCAGCAAAACTTTACCCGGCAGACGTGAGGATGTCATCCGCGCCTCTATCGTAGCCACAACTCTTTTGCCGTTTCGTTTATTATTCATCAAATCCTCACTGGCAATCCTGATGATTTCATCTCGAGCTTTAAGTCGTCAGGAGTGATATCCGTGAAATGGAACACACTTGCCGCCGCTACCGCGGCGGCTCCATTATCGACGGCGGAAACCGCGTCGGAAGGAGAACTCAAACCTCCAGCGGCAACAACTGGAATGGAGACCGTCTCCGCGACCATATGAATCAAATTGAGATCATATCCAGTCATCAGCCCATCATTTTCAACGGAATTGAGAAGAAGTTCGCCCGCCCCCAACTCCTCAAGCTCCATGATCCAATCCAATAGAGGAGTGTCAAAATCCCTTCCCGCGTGTGAATAGACCTCATACCGGCCATCGCCACTCTTCCGCACGTCAACCGAAGCGACGATGCATTGCGCTCCAAACTGCTGTGAGGATTCCGCGACGAACTCGGGTTTATCAAGTAAAACCGTATTGAGAACCACTTTGTCCGCACCCTTGGCAAGAACACTGGATATGTCCTCGCAGGTTCGCAATCCACCACCTACGGTCAAGGGCATGAAACATTCAGACGCCACCTCCGAAATTGTGAACTCGTCGATCTTCTCTCCATATTTCGAGGCGTCTATGTCCAAAAGAACAAGCTCGTCAACATTACGCGTGTTGTAGATCCTCGCCACGGTAATCGGATTTCCCAAATTACGCCTTGTGGAAAACTGTATAGTCTTCAGCACGGAATACCCGTCCAACAGCACGATCGGTATCACTCTATGTTTCAACATCGTTTGTACTTGATGAAATTATCCAAAAGGCTCAATCCGCACTCCTGACTTTTCTCAGGGTGGAATTGAGTGCCGAATATATGACCATCCTCAATACTGGCGGTGAAATCAATTCCATGATCGCAAATCCCCACATATTGAAGTTTGCTGGCGGGAATGAACTCATAGCTGTGCACAAAATAGAATGCCGAACCATCGGGAATTCCATCATAAAGAACCCCGCCGGAATCAAAAACGTCATTCCAGCCTATATGAGGAATTGAAACCCCGCAATCAGCGCCGCGATGTAGTTCCACCGTCCCGTGAATCAATCCCAAGCCATCCCCCCCGCCACCTTCTTCTCCCCTGTCGGCGAGCAGTTGCATACCCAGGCATATTCCCAGTATGGGTTTGCGATTATCGAGAACCTCAATTCTCAAGGAGTCCCGAAACCCCGTCTCACCAAGTAGTTTAGCGGCCGCTCCATAACTTCCCACGCCAGGAAATATGATTTTCTCCACCGCCTCAAGCTCTCGCGGCTCATGACACAACACGTAATCATGCCCGAGATGGCGAATAGCCCGGCCAACACTGTCGACATTCCCCAATCCAATATTGATTATCCCTATCATTCCCATATTGGAAAACGCCTTGTCAGGTTGCCGTTCCCGTCTTTTATCAAATTACCATCGTCGTCTCGCAGGAATAGCCGTCTATTAGTGAATCTGTCGAGTGTATTCTCAAATTCGACTTCGCTTATTTGGAGATAATCCAAAAAGTCGGGAACGTATTTCCACGGCACTTTCCCCTCGCTACTGGCTCGAAGAGCTTGAATCGCATCATCCCTCGTCATTCTACCGGCACGAATCTCAATGCAAAGCTGATCGGTCGCGCGTCCATATCCAAACTTGATGAATTTCATATAATCATGCAGACCGCCAATCCACTTGCAGTCAAGATTCTCAATATCATTGTACGCCCCCTCCACGGGACCGTCAGGATTCCTATGCCACCCCAGCGACAGCGCATGCTCGGCATTGCGTTTCGAATCCCATTTCGTGAAATAACCAAGAAAAAGCCCCGTCACGCCGACTCTGTTTATCTCCTCGTCCGATGGATAGTGAAAAGTCTTAATGTCGTTCAAATCTATGCCGTCATGCACCACGTCGGAAATACGGTATCCTAGCATTTGAAACTGCTCCAGCCAATTCCTGTCAAGAAAATTATTGTCTTTTTTAGTCACCGGTCCTCCATACTCGAATTGGGAGTTCTCCCCCCATATCAGTAATGGAATATCGTATTGCACGGCGACCCTCACTGGAGCGGTGAAAATACCAATATGCTCAGGCCAGCAACTATCTCCCAGCTTGAAAAAACCGATCCTCACCATCTCCCTGTACGCCTTGCGGTTGGCCCCTATATGAATCACGTCAAATCCCTGATCACGCAGAAACAAAAGATTTTCCCACCCCACATCCGTTAGGTCACACGGAAGATGATTCACGCACAATGGATGCATGTTGAACTTGTCGCGCATGGTGATCGCTTGAAAAAGACTGTCCTTGCCACCGCTCACCGGAATGATGCAGTCGTACCGCGTCCCATCATTTCTGTATTGGGAAAGAAGCGATTCGAACTCATTCTCTCTCTCCTCCCAATCTATCACTCCGTGTTTATGCTCGGCCGAAACACATGCGTCACACACTCCATCTTCGTTGAAAACCTGTTCAGGCCGAGATGCCGGCATAATACATTTCCTACAATACCTGATCATAATATTCCTCTCTTCTCGCAAACCTGATACAACACCTCGGCCGTCTCCCAGTCTTCGGGAGAATCAATGTCCTGCACCAACACACGCGGAAGTATAACCGGCAACGCTTTGGCTCCGAACATACGCTTTTCACGTTTGAACACCGAAACGTCAAGCCAGTAGAACTGCCCGGCGTCATGGTATGCTTCTGGAATGTCATTGGACCTAGTCAACTCATATTCAGGCCACATCATCTCCAACTCGCCCTTGTCATTGATCTTCTGCGCTCGAAACACGGGATATGGGAAGGATGTCACGGAATACACTGAACTCCTCTTATTGGAGGATATCAGCTCCAGCCCTTTACGAATGTCCGATTCCCGAATGAATGGCGCCGTCGCGTAAATACAGCAGGCATAATCAAACCGACAGGAATATATCCTCTCCGACTCGACTATCGCATGCCTCATGACATCGGCGGTGATGGCGTGGTCGGCGGCGAGTTCAGGTGGTCTAATAAACGGAATTTCAGCACCAGCCGATTCCGCGACATCCGCGATATCCCGGGAATCGGTCGTGACGATCACTTTGTCGAACAACGCCCCACAGGCCAAAGCCCGCTCTATCGGATAGTGAATTATGGGTTTGCCGAGAAACGGTTTGACGTTTTTCCCTGGAATTCGCTTGCTGCCTCCACGCGCCTGTATTATCGCAATGCAATTCATTAATTCATACGCTCCAGCAGAAAAATAACGGGCCTATACCCATCAGTGCAGGATGTCACGAAACGCTCCGGTCCGCCACGAGACATACCCCAAACAATTTTCTGGATGTCACCCCAAGCCCATCCACAAAAGCCTTCAGGCATTTCCCAAGGAGCGGCGTCCGAAACAACGAACTTATCGCCCTCGGCGAATTTGTCGCATTTAGTCCAATTCTCCGGAGAGTCGGCGTAAGCGTCAATGAATGGCTTGTTGAATTCTCGTTTCAACACTTGGATTCTGATTTTATACACTGGTCGACTCATTTCCCCATACACCGTCTTGTCAACGGCTCTCCTCGAACGAGATCGCGGGATGCTCGGCTTGCGAGCACCTCATCGTAACAACTCGGAGACAATCCGTATCCTGGACGAATAGAGCGAACATTCTCCCTCGTGAATCTCTCTCCGGCCTTGATATCGCTGACAGCGAACAATGATCTGCGAAATGCGCGGGACGAGATCTCGTCATCCGCAATCTCATAGCTTGCGACGCCAATGGCTTTCTCCGCTATTCTAATGGAATCAACCATCCCCTTGAACTCATGAGGCTCCATTGAGAATGTGGAGTCCAAACCACCGTCACTCCGAGAGATCGTCAGATGCTTTTCAATGATTTTCGCGCCCAAAGCAACCGCGGCGACCGCTATCTCGCTGTTCAACGTATGATCCGAAAGACCAGCGACGACTCCAAATCTCTCGGCAATGTCGGGAATCGTCATTAAATTCATTTCCTCGGGCTTCGCGGGATACGCGCTGACGCATTTCAAAAGAGCGATATCATTGCCGCCAGCGTTCCCGACAGCGTCAACCGCCTCCTGAATTTCATTCTCGGATGCCATGCCGGTGGACATGATCAAGGGCTTCCCTTTCGAGGCCGCATATTTGATCAGTGGAATATCCACCAGCTCGAAAGAGGCTATCTTGTAGGCTGGAACATCAATTCCCTCAAGAAAATCCACCGCGGTGTCGTCAAACGGTGACGAGAAACACTGCATTCCAAGGCGCTCGGCCTCAGCCTTGATTTTGGGTTGCCATTCCCATGGAGTGAACGCCTCACGGTAAAGCTCGTGAAGAGTCCTCCCATCCCAGACGGTACCGGAGCCTATCCTGAAATACTCGTTGTCGCAGTCAATCGTCAAAGTGTCGGCGGTATAGGTCTGCAGCTTTATCGCATCCGCTCCCGCATCGGCGGCGGCTCTCACTATTTCAAGCGCCCTGTCAAAACTGCCGTTGTGGTTTGCTGACAACTCGGCGATAATGTAAACGGGCTCGCCGTCTCCGATGTTTCTCCCTTTGATCAGCATATCGTCGACTCTTTTTCGAGTAGTAGATGAAGGGCGTCGTTCGCGGTTTTAATGCTGGCGGTTCCCGTCTTCATGAACCCGGTTCGCTCAAATAAATTCAAGGAAGCGATGTTGTCCGGTTTTATATACGCATGAACGGCGGAAACATCAGCATGCGACGCGAAAAAAGCGTCAAGCCCTTTTTCAAGAACTATGAGTCCAAACCCGCGGCCGCGCTTTGCCGCCAGAATACTTATTGAAACCACACATCCCCCGCTTTTCAGTTCAAATCTAATCTGCCCGATCTTATCGCCGTCAGGTCGCTCAACGATATAAATCAGACTGTTCGAACTCGACAATATCGATTGAAACCAAGCGAAATGCTCGTCCCACGGAATTTCGTCGCTGGAAAACGAGACGGAACGCACTACCGGGTCGTTCGCCAACTCCCAAATAAAGCGGCAGTCCTTTGGCTCAGCCTCGCGTAATAAAACATCATTCGCCTTCATACGATTCCCGAGACAGGGAGACGCGCGACTTGCGACTCTCATGGGTTAGTGGTTGAAATGTTGGAATCAAAGCGCGCTCCGCCCCGTCGATTACGCGCGTCGACTGGAACGCGGACTCGAAAATCAAAAGCGTTTAAGCTTTTATAAAACCGTAAATTATCATTTCCCCGCCCGATGTCAAGGTCGGGAAATCAGGAAAATCAAGAAAAATGCCTCGTATTTCTTATTAGTGTGAATTAGTGGTTAAGAGCAATTCAGTTTTCTCCCAGATACCGGAATTATTTGGAGACGTCCGTTAGTCTTACGGCTTCACGGGCTCATGGCTTTACGGGATGGCGGGCAGGGATGCTCCGCCCTACTTTTCCCGCTTCACCGCGTAAGCTTGGCTCGGGAAAACGCTACCGATCTTGGAGGTTTCGTAGAAACCCCTGAAAGCGTTTCAAATCTTCATCAACCAAAGCCCGCAATGGATCAAATTTCACAGCGAGAAAATCCAATCTGTCCCAATCATACGAAAAACCGAAGTAATATCGTTGGAAATGGCGGAATCGCCGGAATTCATCGAGAATATCAAAGGTCGCTTCTGAAATCACATTTGGGCGAAAAGGCTTAATCTCCAATCTCATACGCCTCAATAATTCAGCATGCCACTTGTCGGAAGGGAGATTGTTCTCGAAAAATTGTGATATACGAAGGAATACGGTCTCAAGGCAAGTATAGTATTTCACGAAGATTTCCGAAAGCGCCATAGCGTTTATAGCGTCGTTTCTATCTTCCGTGAGCCGATTCTTGGAATCCACCCAAAGCTTCTCGATTTTTCCTATGACCTCGAGAGAGTCTGAAATTTCCGAGGAGAGTATGTTGATCCCGTCATTTGTTGATTTCATACACCAACCTTCCTTTTGACTTTATTATGTTGCGGAATTCAGGCTCGATTTTCTCCAGTTGAACCAAGTCCAACGTGAAGTCGGTCGCCTCCTCCGCTTCTTTGTGCAAAGCGAAGAAAGCCTCCGCACTTTCAATGCCCTCGACGGCAATATCAATATCCGAGTTGCCATTGAAGTTTTCGGTGTCGACAAGGGAGCCCCACTGATACACGCGTTCAGGATTGTATTTCCTGACGATATTCAAAACAGCGTCAAAGTCCCTTTTTGCCTTTTCAGCCAACGCTGCATTGCGTTTCCGCTCCATTTCAACGCGTTCATCCAAAACGGAACGAGCTTTGTCGTAGTCGAAATTTTTCACACGCATAAGGAGCCTCCACGTAGCAAGGAGAGAATATGAGCCAACGAAACAGCAGATGTATTTTGGTTCAGTTTGTATTCGTCGGTTCCCGGATAGACGACATACGCTTGGACGCAATTCAGTTCCTCCAAAGCCGAGTAAAATCCCTTGGTTGGCTTTGGTGCTAGCGAACGTTTAATCTCGATCGCCACCAAGCCAGATGGCGTGTTCAAGACCAGATCGATTTCCGCTCCAGCATGAGTTCTATAGGAATATGGCGTTATTTCAGTATTGGCTTCACCACCGCAAATCTGCTCGATCACCCATCCTTCATAAGATGCGCCGAGAATGGGATTTCCCATCAATCGATCAAAGGAGTTGATCCGTAAAAGAGCATGCGGCAAACCTGAATCCCTGATGTAAACCTTTGGTGTTTTCACCAACCTCTTTTTCACATTGGCGGAATAGGGAGGGAGTTGGCGGATCATATAGCAGCTTTCAAACAAACTTAGATAACGTTTCACTGTTGCCGCGCTGAATCCGAAATTGGCGGCGATTTTACTCGCATTCCAACCTGCCCTTGTGAATGTGCGACCATCTCCCAAAATTGCTCTAATTGCAGGGCCGAGATATTGATTCCCAAGTTTGGAATATCGCATTGCAGAACGACAAGGATCCATTGTGAGTCGGCTAGGCTGTGATTTCATGAGTTAGTGATTCGGTGAGTCTGTAAGACTGTGAGTCAGTGATTCCGACGGTTTCACGGCCTCACCGTCTCACGGGATGGCGGGCAGGGACGCTCCGCCATACTTCTCGCGTCTTCACGTTTCGAGCGTGGCACTCAAGAATTCCACATCCTCGGCGAAATCATCAAGTTCTCGTTTGGGCACTTTCGCGGTTTCAAGCGTGACCATCGCGTCATCATGGCACATAGCCGCGAGTTCCGCGATGGGATAATCGCCATCTCCCAAGTTAAGATGCGAATCCATTTCAGCCGTGAGGCAACCGTCCGATAAGTGAAACAAGTCAGGATTCAGCTTCATAAACTCATCGACCACACTCTTCCAAGACCGTTTCATCGAGTTGGCGGCGGCTATGGCATGACCAAAATCCAAACACACTCCGATCCCGGCGGCGTTTTTAAATTTCTCAATATCCGCCGGCGCGTATCCGACACAGGTTTCTCCATTCAGCCCCCGCAAGGGTTTATTCTCGATCAACGCCGAGTCGGCGAGCGCCGGAAACAACGAACGCATATCCGCGAAATTCCCGATTGTTCGCGACAATTCGCCGTCCACCCCTGGATGGAATATCACAGACTCGGCATCGAGAGCGCTATTGAATTTATCCAACTCCGCAAATACCGCTCTCTTCTTGGCGACCACATCCGGCTCAGCCATATTCAGCCCCCCATGCGAATGAGCGGCGTGAAGAATTATCGGAAAATCGAGAACCCTCCATTTTTCGATAGTCGGCTCGGAACCCGGAACGACATACAATTCGAGAAAATCACATATGTTTTTTCGAAAGAGCTCTCCCGCCCTAGCTATGAGCTCGGTGTTCTCCGACCAGAGTTTCAAACCAATTTTCATCAATGCCCATCACTATCGAAACAAGTGTCATATCCAATTCGCATAAGCATCCAGCGTAGTCCCCATCAGCGGTTGCCAGTCTTGAGCTTGTCGAAGGAGTCAATGATTTGAATGTAAAGGTGAAATGACAAGCCCCCTCCCGCCCGGATTCACAAAGCGTATCCGAGCGGGAGGGGGCACACCTTTTCCCTTGGTATTGTAATCATGCCTTCCACCGACGCTTACTTGAGCGTCAGCGACAGGTCCACCCTGCAGGACAACGTCGATGGTGAGGCGAAAAACAAAGCTAAACGCTAGCTAACTCGTTGAATTTGTTCCTAAGCGTTTCTGAAGGCAATTTCGCAACTATCTCTTCTCTGGAAATATCATCTCCTTGTATCCGCAACATAGCTTTAATGTCATCCAGATGCTTGTCATGTCCACCCTCGCTCCAATATTCCAGTTTTTTCACAATGACATATTCCGGAGGGACGATGAATATGTCGAAAAGGCTGCTATGATCTGGCATACAAGAAAATCTCTCTTACTTTTTCCCGCACTCGCTCTTCAGTCCATTCAGGATGTTGCTGACG
>JAADHT010000164.1:0-5957 GCA_013151705.1 Kiritimatiellota bacterium
ATTATACCGGCAGTGAGGAATTTGCGAATAAGTTTAAGTACTCGCTTGTCCTTTATTCTCGTCGCTAGTCCGCTCATCAGTCTGTCATGGTCGACTCTATCGAAGAGCTTCGACAAAGTACCGAATACCGCAAGGCGGGGAAAGAAGCCGCAAGGCGAACTGTCGTGTACGGTTTAGAAGGCAACGGAGGCGCGCGGGCCTCCCAATCCATCCGGACATAAGAACTTCAAGTAGTACTCATTTGAGTATATTATTATAATTTGAAAGAAGAAAAGGAGCGTCTTCGCATGTTTCGTTTCGAGTCGCGCCATAGGCGGATAAATCCTTCCAAAGACGGGGATTCGACATTGAAAATTCGTTAATGAGTCTCCCGGTCGGGATTGTGGGCGAAAAGCGCCCATTTGACTTTTTTCACGTCGAAACCGCCCAAAAACGTAAAATTGGAGAAGTAACGGTCTCGAATTTCGGCGACCACGTCGTCCTCGTTCACCGATTCGAATGGAGCGAAAATATATTCAACAGCCTCTTCCCCGTTCCCGCGTTCCTCGCAAGTGATCAACAGAACGTCGTTGATTTCACAAATTCCGGTCACTCGTATATTCGGCGTTCTTTCGGCGGCGGCTTTCGTCAACAACTGTGACTGCGCGCTGGGATTGATTATGATGTCATCGATTGCTATTTTTATAATTCTATTCATAATAACATTCCTCTTTCGGCCGGACATTCGGAGCCCTGCCATTTTTCAAGAAATAGGTTTCAACGTCTTCGGAATCGAAAAACGTTCTCGGCGACAACTCCACGATGCAATCAACGGATCCATTCTCCGCGCGCGGAACGACCGCGCCGACGGACTCCAGCATTTCCGCGTCGCGTTCCACAAGCATCCGTCCGCAACTCTCGGCGGAATCGACTCCGCTTTTGTTTTTGACCGGAGCGAACTCCTTCCCGCGTTCCGCCTCGAGAACCATCGTTCTATCGGCTTTGGGAATCGCGTCGAAAATAAAAGTTTCGAGTTTCACAGCGTTGGGTTCCACGGGGACGATCTTCTCGCCGGAAGGCGTGACGTACGGAACTTTCTTTTCCGCCCGGTGCCAGGGAAGCCGCAAATCGCCATCTTCCGTGAGCCGCTCCACGAAACTCCTGGAAAGAATGTGAATGGCCGGACTTCCGGCTCTGAACGTCAATCTTCCATCCGGATCGCGCTTCTCCGCGAGTTCCGCGGGCATGTCACTGTACTCTATTATGGAGAGTCTGCCGTCGATCAAACAGAAATTGCCGAGTTTTTCATTAGGGCCGGCTTTAATAAGAGCTCTGGAACTCATTTCAGAATTCTCGAGAGCGTGCAAACCGATGAATAGTGTATTAACCACCGAGACGAGCGGATTATCGACCTGAAAATAGGAGATGTGCTCAATACCGCGCCGCCGCATGTCGTCCAACGCACCGGATTTCCGCAAGGCCAGCAGCGTTCCTCCGTGTCCGTCGGGAGCGAGCGCCAGAGAGCCCCTTGCGCTCAATAAAAGCTTTCCGTCCATACCGATGGCCGGCATGGTCCCTTGAGTGAAGAAAAAGACGTCCTCCGAGTTCAAACCGAAAAACGCGTTCCTCTCGAAAAACGAGCGGGTGTCGGCATCGTTGACCTCGCTTGTCATAATGTACCATGGAATTGGAGATCCGAATTTCTCAGCCGCGCGGGCGATTGATTCGGCGAAATACTGAAAAAGCGTTTTCTTTTTCAAAGGAGTGACGGGATATGTCCCTTTTGGTCCGTCGAATCCCAAACGGCTGCCTTGACCTCCCGCGACGGTCAACGCGCACACCTCGCCGGCGTCCAAAAGCTCCCTCCCCCTCCTTTCCGCGTCTTGGTAGAGGCTTTCCTGTCCGGAGTCGAGCGGTTTGAGGGGGAAATACGGCGCCGGCGATATCATCTCCGGCACATCCGCGTCGGAAGGGTTCAAAACGTGAGCGTCTATAAGCTTCGACAAGCGCGTGAAATCGATCGACCGCAACTGGACCGCGAGTTTCGCGGACATTTCCTGATCCAACGTCGCGAGATGCGCGGCCAGCTGATTTTGCCCATTCTTCGTCAATATTTCGCTCAATTCCTCGAAATCCATATACTCAAAACTCCTTTTTGGCTTGTTTGCCGCGCACCAGGGAGCTCGGATCGTCGCTTATTGAATCGACCAGCTCTTGTATGGAATCCAGCGTTTCGTTGAGTTTCGAGAAGGATTCGCTCAACTCCTTCCCGACATCCCTGACGGCGGCGGTCGTGTCAGGAAAATTCGAATCCTTCAACTCCTTTTCAGCCGTGATCGAAAGTTTGTTTATATTCTCCGCCGTCTTCCGAACCTCGTTCATCATGGACTTCAGGCGTTTCTTCGTCAATGTCGAAGTCAAATTATTTGAAAACTTTTCGAAATTGCTTGTCAAAGACTCGGCCTTGGCGATCATCTCCGTCAATTTCGGATCCGAAAGTATTTTATTCGCTTGAGCCAGGAGTTTGGAGAGTTCCGCCGACATCTTCTCGAAATCGATGTTGGAGATTTTCGCCAGAGAGGTGCTGAGATTCACACGCAACCCGGACATGAGAGACGGGATGGAAGGCACGTATTTGATTCCCGGTGGAAGCAGAACCCGCAAAAGCGGAAACTTTTTGGAATCGGTGTAGTCCATTTCGACGTATTTCATTCCGGTGATGCCCTTCAACTCCAATCTGCACCTCAAGCCTTTCGTGACCTCATCGTCGATGTTTTTGAAAAAATCGATGGGTTTCGCTCCGTGCATCGATGGTTCGATGGAGGAAGGAATGGCCTGCATATCCACGCGGATGAAATTGTCTTTCGGCCTGATCGCAATCCGTGTCACGCGCCCGATGGTCACCCCGCGGAATTTGACGGGCGATCCGGGCTCCAAACCCTGCACGCTCTCGTTGAAATAAGTGGTGAAGTTAACTTTCGGCTTCAACGCGTTCGAAAGTCCGAGCAGAAACAACGCCACGACAACCAGCGTGAATCCGGTCAGGATGAATACTCCGAGTTTGAATTTATGCGCTTCAATCACACGGTCACCTCATCATCAGACGAGTCCAGGTATTCGGCGTACCGCTCAAGAACGGGTTCAACCTCGTTCGCTAGAAACGCGTCAACCTGCTCCGACGCCAAGCCTATGAAATCCGAGGGATTCATTATGCTTCCCAAATTATCCGCGACTTTCGCGAAAAGCGGATCCTTCTCGATCCTCTCCAAAAGGTCGTTCGGCTTTCCGAACTCCTTGACTTGCCTGGCCGCCTCCATGGAATGTACCCTGATCGCCTCGTGCAGCTCCTGTCTGTCCCCCCCCGCCTTGACGGCGGCCATTAGAATGTTCTCGGTGGCCATGAAGGGCAATTCAGCCTTGATTCGGCTCTCCATCATTTTCGGCCAGACGATTATTCCGTCGATTATATTGGACAGCAGAGTCAGGATGGCGTCGACGCCCAGAAACGCCTCAGGCAGAGAGATTCTGCGGTTGGCCGAGTCGTCGAGCGTGCGCTCGAACCATTGGGTGGCATGGGTGTTGGCGGCGTTCGCCGGAAGCGAGATCACGTATCTGGCGAGCGAGCAGACGCGCTCGCTGCGCATGGGGTTGCGTTTGTAGGCCATCGCGCTCGAACCGATCTGTTTCGAGCCGAAGGGCTCCTCCAACTCCTTGAGATTGGCGGAGAGGCGGAGATCCCCCGCGAATTTATAGGCGCTCTGCGCTATTCCGGAGAGCACCGACAAGACGAGGAAATCGATTTTGCGCGTGTATGTCTGCCCGCTCACGGGCAAAACCAGGTCGAACCCCATTTTCTCCGCCACCTTGCGTTCGAGTTCCAACACTTTGCCGATGTCGCCGTCGAACAGCTCGAGAAAGCTCGCCTGCGTGCCGGTGGTGCCTTTGACGCTTCTGAAAGGAAGGGACTCCAGCTCGAATTCGAGACGGCGCAGATCGAAAATAAAATCCTGCGTGTAGAGTGAAAATCGTTTACCGAGCGTCGTCAGCTGGGCGGGTTGGTAGTGCGTGAATCCCAATACCGGAAGATTTTTGTGTTTTTCCGCGAATTCCGCGAACGCCGCCGCGACCCGCGCTAGCTTCGCGGTCGTCATTCTCATCGCTTCGCGTATCTGGATCAGCTCCGCGTTGTCGGTTACGAAACAGCTGGTCGCGCCCAGATGGATGATGGGCTTGGCCTTTGGGCATAATTCGGCGAAAAGATGGACATGGCTCATCACGTCATGGCGCAACTCGGCTTCAATCCGGGCGGCGGCCGAGAAATCTATGTCGTCCAGATGCGACCGCATCTCCTCCAACTGCTCCTCGCTGATGTCAAGCCCCAGTTCCCGCTCGGACTCCGCCAAAGCCAGCCACAAGCGCCTCCAAGTCGAATGTTTTTTCTGAGGCGACCAGTTCCTCTGCATCGCCTTTCCCGCGTATCGGGTGGTCAAAGGGTTTTGATACGTTTCGTTGTTCATATTGAATTCCGTCTCCGCAAATTTGTGGGGCGCGAAGCCCGATGGGGAACAGTCCGATGTTTGTCGATAAAATCAAATCAACGCGTTCACACTTCCACTATAGGCTCCATACTTTACCGTTTTCGGCGCAAATAGCAAACGCGATTGTCCGAAGCGGGGCAAATTTGAAATTGCCGTTTGATTATTTCCAATCTCCATCCATATTAAAACGATATTCCGATTCGCCTCTCCGTTGGCGATGGAGAACGTGTTGGAACGGAGTGCCAGTGGGAAATCCAGGAGCTCTTTGGAACACGTTGGCTTGGTGATTGATTGTCCCATTGACGGCGAATCAAAATTACGGTCCGGCCAAGGCCGGTTGAAACAGACCCTTTTCGAACAGGGTCTAACTCCAACAAGGACGCTGATATCATGCCGATTTTCAAAAAACAAAAATATTCGACGCTCAGATCGGTGCCGAAAAAGAAAAACATTCCGCAGGGTTTGTGGGAAAAATGCAAAAAATGCGGAGAGGTGGTGTTTCTAAAACAAATCAAGGAGAATGACAACGTATGCCCTAAATGCTCCTATCACCACCCTATGACCGCATACGAGAGAGTGGAATTATTGACCGATGCCGGTTCATTCAAGGAAATTGACGGATCGATCGAATCGGTTGACACTCTCAAATTCGAAGGGGTGGCCTCTTATTCGGACAAACTGGAGGCGAATAAGAAGAAAACCGGAATGAACGACGCAATGCTCTGCGGAACGGGCACGCTGGATGGAAAAATGATGGCGCTTGGCGTGATGGATTTCAGGTTTCTCGGAGCGAGTATGGGATCAGCGTTAGGCGAGAAAGTAACCCGATTGACCGAGTTGGCCACCAAAAAGAGGTTGCCGCTAGTGATAGTAACCGCCAGCGGTGGAGCTAGAATGTACGAGGGGATGTTGAGTCTCATGCAGATGGCTAAGACAAGCGGAGCGCTCGAACGCCACGGCGAGGCGGAACTCCCATACATCGTCATTATGACGCACCCAACCACCGCGGGGGTGACCGCGAGTTTCGCGTCTCTCGGTGATCTGACCATAGCCGAACCCGGCGCGTTGATCGGTTTCGCCGGCCCGAGAGTGATAAAGGACACGACCCAAGCGGTGCTGCCGGAAGGTTTTCAAACATCCGAATTCCTTATGAAGAAGGGAATGATAGACAGAATCGTCGAGAGAAAGGATTTACGAAAAGAGTTGTCCTTGTATCTAGGCTATTTCAAAGCCCCCGGAGTTGAAAAAACGAAGTCATCGAAAAAGAACGTCTCCACAGTATCCCAAAAAAAGACGAACACAACTAGAAAACCGCGGGCTTCCACCCGAAAAAAAAGGGAAAAAACAGCAGCCCCCACTCGATAGTCGGTGCTCTAAAAGGGGCGAGCGGCTTCAGCCACGGCTGACGATATTCTGATTTGAGAGGAGCGCCAGTAGGTT
>JAADHT010000164.1:5982-16359 GCA_013151705.1 Kiritimatiellota bacterium
TAAATTATGTTATAGGGGGATAAGTTTTTCGAATAGCCTCTAGACCCTATTCGAAAAGGTATCACAGCCATGCTGACGCGGACGAGCGCCGGATTTGGCCCGCGATTTGAAGATGAATACCCTCGGCGGCCTCACACTCGAAATAAGTGTCCACATGGCTGCGAGACCTTTTCGAACAGGGTTTAATTATTGTTGTGTCAGACCAGGAAGGAGGATTGAACAATGCGGAGAAAAAGGGAAAAAGGTTGTCTGCCGTTAGTTGTGGCGGTGATAGTCGTCGCCGCGTTGTCAGCCGCCGCTTTCTATGTCAAAAAAACATATGACGCCACACTCGACCGGATCGACAAGCAAATCTCCGAGTTGCCGGATTTCGACGAACAGGCGACAACGAAGGTTTTGGCCGAAAAACTTCATTTGCGATATCCTGTGTCCGCTCCCGAAAAAACAAAAAAAGAGATTGAAAAACAAGCCAGGCTTCAAACGAAAGAATTGACGAACGCCAAATTTTCCTCGAAAAGGTTGGCTTTGGATATTAACGCCATACTGGAAAAGTACAAATGCGTGAGACGCGGCGATCACGTGCGATTCTATCTCAACACCACCAGAAAATTCATATACGGCACGTTCCAGAGGATACTTCTCGAGCGCAAGGATAAATTTGTGATCGTGGATCTCGACAAATACTTGTTCAACGATATCTCGTCGGATTACTACTACTTGTTCGACAAAAACCTAGCCGGTGAAATGGCGGCGAGAAAAGTGAAAGAGATTAAACAGAAATTTAAAAAAAGCAAAAACGATTTCTATGAAAACGCGCTGAATAGAATCAAAGCGGAACTTTACGAGCAAAACGGTTATGTCAGAAAAAATGGAAATTGGACATCGAATTACGCCATTCTGGCCGAGCGGGTCGCCAACGAAAAATCCGATTTTAACCGAGCGATTCAAAAGAAAAAAAACACAATCCTCGAAAAAAACCAGTTGTTCGGATTGATTCCATTGACTCCGCGGGAACAAAAAGAGACCAGCAACGTCAACGAGAATGCTAACAAGAAACACACGGGAAATCAGCCGGGAAAATAATTTCGGATTTGCGGACGTTTGCCACACGTTAAATCCTCGCTGGCGAATCGGGTGGTGAATGCCAACAATTTTCACACAAAAGAGGAGAACGCAATGAAAACAGCAATGTTGATCGCTCTCTGCGCCGCCGCCGCGACATTCGCGGGATGCAAAAAAGAGTCACAGGAGGACCAGGCCGCTAAAAAGGTTGAACGACAAACAAACTACGTCCAGAAACAGGCGGAGAAATACACCCGCTCCATAACCGGCGGTCAAAAGCGGATTGAAAAGCAGCGCGAGAAATCGGAGAAATGAAAAACGTCAAACCACCGCGGCTGGGAGTTGCCATCATCGTCTCCGGCCCGAGCGGAGCCGGGAAATCGACAGTTACCGAACGGTTACGGGCAATACAGCGGGGCCTCGATTTCTCGGTCTCCTGCACCACCAGAGCTCCCCGCGAGGGAGAAAAACATGGTGAAAGCTATTTCTTCATCTCGGAACGGAAGTTCGAGAAGAGAATCGCCGCGGGGGAATTTCTCGAATACGCGCGCGTGCACGGCAATCTGTATGGAACCCTGGCATCGGAAGTGACGGACCGGGTACGACTCGGGCGAGACGTGCTTTTGGACATCGACATACAGGGTGCGACGCAGGTGAGAAAGCGCGCGGAGACCGATGAGCTTCTCCAAAAATGCTTGGAGACCGTTTTCATCGGGCCGCCATCCTTCAGCGAACTGGAGCGACGTTTGAGAACCAGGGCGACTGAAAGCGAGGAAGTCATTCGGTTAAGACTGGAAAACGCTAAAAAAGAATTGACGAAATGGAGTGAGTACGAGTACCTGATAATCAACAAGGATATCGACAAAGCGGTAGCCGATCTGAACGCTTTTTTCGATATTATGAGAAAAAAGACCAAGCGTCTTCAACATTCGGGGTTTTTCATATGAAACATGTGGTTGTTTTAGGTGTGACAGGATCGATAGCCGCGTACAAAGCGGCCGAGCTTTGTGGCGAACTAACAAAACGCGGTTGCGACGTGAACGTCATAATGACGGAATCCGCCACGCGCTTGGTGACTCCTCAGACATTCCTGACGCTTTCGAGAAATCCTGTGATCACCTCCCTGTGGGGAATTGAGGATTGGCGCCCTGGTCATATCGCTCTCGCCGATAAATCATCCATCTTGGTTATCGCTCCCTGCACGGCGAACTTAATGGGGAAAATGGCGAATGGTATCGCCGACGACGCGCTCTCGACATACTACCTCACACACACCGGCAAAACGATAATCGCTCCGGCTATGAACCCGAAAATGTGGAAACATCCCGCTGTGACGGAAAATGCGAAAACACTTAAAAAACGCGGTGTGGAAATAGTGGGCCCGGCAAGCGGGAGAGTGGCGTGCGGCGACAACGGCATAGGCCGCATGGAAAAAACCGAAAAAATAATTACAGCTATGGACGAAAAATGAGGGAAGCAACGCCCCGCGCTTTAATATTTGACATCAAGCTTGTCGTTGGTGAACCGACAGGCATGTCAAACATTTCAGTGTCGGGTTAATGACACACCGTAATCACTGGATATCAAAATGGACTCAAACAAAAACAACAAAAAAATAGCCGAGCTGACGATGCTCCTTAAGAGCGTGGCCGCCAGTTTCAACACCCTGTTTCAAACACCTGTCGACACGACTCTCGAATTGAAACAATTCGACCACAACGAGCCATTCTCCCTGGTCAAGCGGATGCTTCAACAAATTTCCTCGGAATTGTTAGCGTTAAGCGACTCCGGTGAGTTTCAGAATATTAGTTCGCGCGCACTAGCTGAACAGGCTGATTCCGTGGACTATCTGAACGCGTTGATCGCGAACCATGGAAACGCGACATTCGCGGAAATTGTCACTGTCGCAGTTCTGGACATAATGACCGCCGGTAGACTTTTCGAAATAGACGATGATATGGATATAAAAGACGACGCTCTACTCCAATTTCAATTAAAACACGCTCGAATAGTAGCGAAAGACGGAACAAAACTCCTAAGACTATATTTCAAATTCCTTTCGACGATCGATACGTCGCGCTCCGGTAAAATAAGGCCTGAAGCAACCGCGTTTCTAAAAGAGACATCTCTTCTACACCAAGAAAACACCTCAATCTCGCTCGGGAAAAAATTACGTGAAAAAGCTCTGGAAAGCGACTCGTTCAAAACAAGCCGCGTATTTAGGTGCTTGGACGGCGAATTCATACCCGCGGAAATCGCGGAAATCCGGCCGACCTCAAAATTCTTCGGCTACAGCGACACTAGAAGACTCTTCAAAGATTATTTCTCTAAATTTTCGACGAAAAACGAAAATTTTCCGCTACTGATAACAAGTCTACCAGGTCTAGGCAAAACACATATGACCATATCGCATGCACTTTCCTTCGACAACCTGGCGTTGATCCTCCCCGAACCAGAGGATATCGAGCGGCCACTCGAGAAAATCATAAGAAATCTGTCGCAGCGCAAAAATCGAAAATTCGTGCTGTTCTTCGACGATATCGACACCCGCAAAGTCAACTGGTACTATTTCAGAACGTTCATTGGCGGAAGCTACATGCTTCCATCAAACATCTGCATTGTAATCGCTTCCAACCTGAATTTTCCAGCAAACATATCCAGCCGGGGCCGCGGATTCTCGTTCCCGATTTTCGACGAGATAGTGTGCCAGCAGATGGTAGGCGATTTCCTTCACCATATGGGAATGTCCCACCCTCCGTCCTCGCTCGTATCCGTCATCGCGGCGGACTACGTCGAGCAGTTCGCCCAACATGCCTTCGAAGAGCTTAGTCCGCGCACTCTAGTGCGCTACCTGGAACGCTACAATCAGGATATGAAGAAAAGAACGAAAATGCTGGAACTCTCGCGCGGCGAGGTAATAACGAAACCGGACGCCCAGATTTTCTTCGAAACCAATCAAAAAGTCAAAGAAAGACTTCTCGCGTTTTAAAGGTTCCGCGCCTGTTGCGACTCAATCCCTGGATCCTTATGGATTCAGGTAATCAAACGTTTCTTTGGATGGCAATGACGGACTCCTGCTACTTCGGCCAAAATTTGTCGAGGAGGTCGGTTTTTATGCCGGTCTCGGTTCTGTCGAAGCATTCGGCGAGAATTTTCCAGCCGGCGTCGAGCGCCTCCTCCAACGGGATGTTGACGGAAAGATCCATCATCTGCGCCTCGAACTTCTTGCCGTACGCAAGTAGTTTGTCGTCCCATGAACTCATCTGGAATCCCATCGACTGCTTCTCTAGAGTTTCCTTGAAGTCGGCGTAGAGGCGGATCATGGTGTCCATGATGATCCTGTGATCCTCGCGGGTCTTGTCGTTCACCTGCTGTTTCAAGCGGCTCAACGATCCGAAGGGCTCGATTCTGCCGTTTCTCAGATAGAATTGACCCTCTGTTATGTAGCCGGTGTTGTCCGGAATCGGGTGGGTCACGTCGTCCCCGGGCATAGTTGTGACGGCGAGAATTGTGATAGAGCCGGCGGAGTCGAAATCGACGGCCTTCTCGTAACGGGCGGCCAGTTTGCTGTAGAGGTCTCCAGGATAACCGCGGTTCGACGGTATCTGCTCCATCGTGATGGCTATCTCCTTCATAGCGTCCGCGAAGTTCGACATGTCGGTGAGCAGCACCAGCACGCGTTTGTCGTCGAGCGCGTACGCTTCGGCGACAGCCAACGCCATGTCAGGAACCAACAGACACTCCACGACCGGATCGGATGCGGTATGGACGAACATCACCGAGCGGGAAAGCGCTCCCTGTTCGTCGAGGGTGTTTTTAAAGAAAAGGTAGTCGTCGTATTTCAATCCCATACCGCCGAAAATGATGATATCGACCTCGGCCTGCATCGCGATTCTCGCGAGAAGCTGGTTGTACGGTTCTCCGGCGACGGAGAAGATCGGCAGTTTCTGCGATTCGACGAGGGAGTTGAAAACGTCGATCATCGGAATGCCGGTTCTGATCATGTTCCGAGGGATGATTCGCTTCGAGGGATTCACCGACGGACCGGCTATCTCCACCAAGTCGTCGACGATCGACGGTCTGCCGTCGCGCGGCTCGCCCGATCCGGTGAAGACTCGCCCCAGGAGATTCGGGGAGGATGAGACGCGCATCGGATGCCCGAGGAAACGCACTTCGTCTCCGGTGGACACTCCGCGGCTTCCGGCGAAAACCTGCAGGGACACGATAGCGTCCTGAAGACGGATCACCTGCGCCAGGGAAGTTCCGCGTGAGCTTGTGACCTCGGCCAAATCGTTGTAGCCCACGTTGTCCGCCTCGACGGTTATCACGTTTCCAGCTATCTGCAATATTCTATGGTATACTTTTCTCATAATTTCTCCGCGATTTTAGCGTCGATTTTCTTTTCCAACGCGTTGAACTCGTCCGAGTCCATTTTCGAGTAGTTCCAGTCGATGAACATCTGCCGGAGCTCCTGCATGTATTTCCTGGCGTCGTCTTTCGACTCCACCTTAAATTTCGATTCCAACACTGCCAGAACCTTGTCGAACATGCGTATCTGGCGTTCCTTGCTCGTGGCTCCGTCGATATCGTCGAACGTGTTCTGCTGCAGATAGACGTAATCCAGGAACTCGCTCTTCTGGTAGATCATATAGTCGTCGGTGTGCGTTCCCTCCTCTCCGACCACTTTCATCATTTGGTTGATTTCGTTTCCGCGTATGAGAAGTTGCCTGGCGACTCCGATTTTCTCCGGCTCGACGATGCTTCGGTAATGGCTCCAACTGTCGAGCGGGTGTATCGCCGGAAATCTTCTGGCGTTCGAACGGTCGCGTGAAAGCCCGTGGAAAGCGCCAACCACCTTCAATGTTCCCTGGGTGACCGGCTCCTCGAAGTTGCCTCCGGCGGGACTGACCGTGCCGCCGATCGTCACGGAACCTGTCGTTCCATCGTTCAATTTCACCAGTCCGGCGCGCTCGTAGAAGCCGGCGATCAGTGATTCGAGATAGGCGGGAAACGCTTCCTCTCCCGGTATCTCCTCGAGTCTGCCCGACATCTCCCGCAACGCCTGCGCCCACCGAGAGGTCGAGTCGGCCAGAAGAAGACAGTTCAATCCCATCTGTCTGTAGTATTCCGCCAGGGTTACAGCCGTGTAGACCGACGCCTCGCGGGCGGCGACCGGCATCGAGCTGGTGTTGCAAATTATGATCGACCTGTCCATAAGCGTTTTTCCGGTGCGCGGATCGGGAAGATGCGGAAACTCTCTGAGAATCTCGACCACCTCGCCAGCCCTTTCGCCGCACGCCGCGATTATCACGATATCGGCCTCGGCATGCTGGCTAAGCGCATGTTGCAACACAGTCTTGCCTGCGCCGAACGGTCCCGGCACGCAAAACGTTCCTCCGGTGGCGACCGGGAAAAACGTGTCGATTATCCGTTGCTGGGTTATCAGCTGGTCTTCTGGAAGAAGTTTCTCCTTGTAGGCGGTTATTGGAATCTTCACAGGCCAGGTTTGAACCATTTTCACATCCGCCGTCCCGCCCTTCTCGTCCGCGATCTTCGCGACGATATCGTCTATCTTGTATTCGCCGGCAGCGGCGACCTCAACCACTTTCCAAGATCCCTTCAGCGAGAACGGAACCATTATCCTGTGCGTGAAAATCCCTTCCGGCACGCAACCTACCGCGTCGCCGGCTTTGAGCGAGTCGCCTTTCGCGGCGGAGGGAGTGAACTCCCATTTCCGCTCGTAGTTCAACGCTGGAAGATAAAACCCGCGTTTGAGAAAAAATCCGGATTTCTCGGCCAGCTCGTTCAACGGATTCTGCAATCCGTCGTAAACCATCGTTAGTAGCCCCGGACCAAGCTCCACGCTCAACAATTCGTCCGTGAATTCGATTTTATCGCCGACCTTCAAACCCACGGTGTCCTCGAACGTCTGTATGTCCACGCGCTTTCCGCGGACTCTTATGACTTCCCCCTTGAGGCGTTCCTCGCCAACGACGATGTAGGCCACTTCGTTTTGAGTCACATGCGTGTCGAACTCGGCCGTGATTATATTGCCGTTAACACCAACTATTCTACCAGCGTTATTGTCAAGCATATCATCTCCCATTCCCCATCCTCGGGGAAAATTCTAAAAAAACAAAAAAACAAATCCACGAAGCCGGCTACAAGCTCACAACAACGAGCGACTTCCTTGAAAACGACACACGCGGCATCCGCCCAGTTTCGGTGGCGGGATCATTCCGCGGCCGCCTCGCGGTCGTAGACCGAATCAACGACGGCGTCGTAATTTTCGCCGCCTTTCTCCACCGACAAGATCAAGCGCTTCTCACAAAGCAAAAGTTTCAACCTGTACGCCGCCAGTTTCACAATGTCGAATTCGTGTCCCAGTTCCAAATCATCGCAAAACGCCCATCTGGCCTCGTCGAGAAGCTTCTCGCGCTCCAAAGGGTCGCTTTTCGAGAAAGCCGCACGCGCGGCCGCTTCAGTGTCCATAAGGAAACCGCCACCATCCCGCTCGTACCGCTCAAGGAGTGCGGAGGCGCCCTTTACTCTCATTCGTAGTATGGCGTTTCTCATCGAAGTTTCCCACGTGTTCCATCCTTGAATGGAATCTATGCCCGAAACGTCATCTCCCGGCGACAGGGAAAGATTTCTCAGTTCCGCGGCCTCCGCGGCGAGAAGGCGTTCCCCGATGGATTCGAGAAACTTTTCAGACGAGATGGCGGGAGCCTCGCCTAATGAAAGCATTGGCAACGACGCGACAAGATAGTAAAATTCCGACATTGTTTTTTCCAGATGAGCAAGGCTCCAAAGCGATTGACCGCGACAAAACACCAACAAGAGACCGAGGCCGAAGAATACTTCGCCAAAACCGATTTGTCAAACGGGGAAATATATTCAAATATTGGACTGCCGGGCTTACGAGCGTTTCTCATCGGATTTGATCATCCTTTCGCCTCCACATCGACTAAAACCAAACAGTTGCTCAAAAACACTGTGGAATCTATGTTGCTTCAATAACATTGCAACCGTCTTTGATACATTTTATTCGGGTGGTCCACCCCATTTTCAGGTGTTTTCATGACAAATTCATTTGAAATTCGCGGAAACGCGCTGTATTTTATTCACGTAAAGCTCTAGTGCGATTGGCTTGGTGCTCCGAAACCGCGGGATTTTCGTCGTTTCGAACGACCATATCCTACTTCGAATAGGGGTCTAGTTGAGTTGTTCCGTTATTCCCGCTTTACTTGCAACTCTGATGATCGGCCAAAGGGGAAACACACGCGACCGTTTTTGATTCGAATCGACAATCCGGTTCAATCATTCGCTCGCACCAATATAAGTGGTGCTATGTCTCAACCCATCATTCTGAAAATACACAAAAGCGGTCTGCCGGACGAGAAATTCATTTTCGAGGAAAATGGAGCCTACATCATCGGACGAGCGCCGTCTTGCGCTTTGTCCTTATCCAATGAATTGGATGGGAAAATATCCAGACGCCATCTGCTTTTGAATTTGGAGGATTCGGGGGTCAGAATCCGCGACATTGGCAGCAGAAACGGAACCGAGGTCAACGGCGAAACGCTCCCAAAAGGCGGAATCGGCAAAATCCCCGAAGCACTAACGCCGGAGGACAGAAAACTGAAGCCCGGCGACATCGTGGCGATGGGAGATACCACTTGGACGTTCGATTTCTTCTCTCAAACCGAGGTCTCGACCAATTCGAATCAAGACGCGCCAACTTCCGTCTCGCCATCGTCCGCGGAGGATATGTCCGACTCGAAACAGGATGCTATCGGAATGCCCACTTTGACGGGCATGCCGGCTCTCCCCGTCGCGAAACTCGCAGACGAGCCGGAAAAGCGGCCGGAAAGCATACAGTTGAACGCTCCAGCGTCGCCTTCAACGTCAAAAACGGCTCTGGAGAATTCCGCTTTGGAGGAAGCGCCCACCAGAAAACTTAAGGTTCCGGGGATCAAACCCGCGCCTCCCCTCCACTCGCTTGAAACAAAAGCGCCGGTGGCCGCCCCGCCGAAGGAACCGGAACCCGCGGGAATTGCTCCATCGCCAAGCCAACCTCCTTCGGCGAAACCGGAAGAGGAAAAACCCTTGCGGAAAAAATCTCCAACCACTCCGATTGTCCTGTCCAAAAAAACGAAACACTCCAAGCCGCCGGTCGCCGGCGACAACGCCGCCGCGCCGAAACCGCCACTCGACGGAAAGTTGAAATTGAAAAACGAAGATTTACAGCAGGAGGCTCCAAACGCGAAGGATTTGGAGTCCATCGCCAAGAAGGACGTGCTGGAAAAGCTGGGAACGTTCGACGACACGGTCGAAATGGAGCCGGAGGAGTTCGACAATCTCGACGACCTGGTCTTCGGCGTTTCCAGAGAAAAGCCCGACAAACGCACCACCAAATTCAAAATCAAATCCCCGAACCCGCCTAAGCCATAAGTAGGACGGTCCTTTCAGGCCGTCATTCCCATCGCGCATGGCCTTGCCAGACAATCAGAGCACCTTGATTTTTACTGTTTTGACTGAAGGCAGGTATCGGTAATAGACTGTAAATGGAAAATAGGCCATCAGATTGCGCCACGCCCGCAAAACTGCTCTTCGAGCCGAGGATGCGAAATATCGATCCTTTTTCAATTGATTCTTTATCACTGCTCTTTTTCGCGCCCTGTCTTGCATCGCGGAAGAAATGAGTTAGATTACTCCCTCCGCGACTTCCTACCGTGAAGTGTGGGAGATTTTTCGTTTCGACGAGAATATTTATCCGCGCGCCGCGGAGGTGTGAACCTTGGGCGGACTGAATAATGTGCTGCGGCTTCTCCGCTTTGGGAGTCGCTGTTCGATCGGGGAAGCAAATTGTCGTCCGCAGGTGTTTGTTTAGAAGAGGTTTGAATGGATTCCGAGAAGATTTATCAGACGATAGTCAAGATAACCGATGCTGATCCCCGGTTCGCTCCGGCAGCCTATGAGTTCATAGGTGAGGCAGTGCGAAGAACCTTGAGCGTTTTGCTGAATGACGGTGAGGCGCGCCACATTTCCGGGGTCGAGCTTTTGGAGGGCATCCGCGAGCAGGCTTTGGAGGAGTTCGGTCCGATGGCGGAGAGCGTCTTCAACCATTGGGGCGTTTTCAACACTTTGGATATCGGGCATATTGTTTTCAATATGGTTGACAATCAGCTTTTAAGCAGTTCGGACAAAGATACGATAGACGATTTTGACCAGGTGTTCGATCTACACGACGCGCTGACTTCTCCATTCAATCCTCCAAGCGGCGAAGACGTCGAGTCAAAGGCCATAGACCTA
>JAADHT010000123.1 GCA_013151705.1 Kiritimatiellota bacterium
AGAGTTGGCGTCGGACGCGGACGCACTTTTATGCGTGGAGCGAGCGATCTGACGGGGTTGGTGCTTGTCGCTGTATGCGATACTTGGGAGGAGCGGCTGAACGAGACTCGGAAAATGTTCGCCGCCGAACACGGCGCTGATGGAATTGTGGATGCCGACGCGAAAATCGCGAAAGCTTTATCAGCGACCGACGATAAAATAGTGAAAATGATAATATGGGACTAATCAAAACACACAAGGAAAAATACTTTTCTCTTGTATGCCAGCCTTTTGAGTATTTTGGGGTTGCGGGACGCGAATCGCTCATCGCGGCTTAATCTCTCAAAAACCTTATCCCTTACGAGCATTTGAGCTTCTTTCGGGATTGCGAGAGCGTCCTCCGGAGAGTGGAGGTATCTGGGTTTGCCCTTAATGTAATAGCTGAATGGTTGATAGCCGTAGTCGGCATAATATTGATATAGTTGCCGGTCTCTGGAAACGCAGTTGTTAACCATTTCTCCAAAAGCGCGTTTCCGTTCAAATGGTTTTATTATTGGAAAAATCAGAATTGATACGAGAATCATGACCACGCCGGTCAATGCTCCAATCCAAACCATTATGGGAATACGCTTTTCCAGGATATGCGGAAAAAACGCCTTTCCTCGTTGAAAACATAGGAACCAGCCTGCTGAAATACTGAATGTCGAAATTAGCGGGATTGTGTAACGCCCTCTGACGGCAGGCATCATATTGACGATTGCGAATGATATGAGGGCTCCCCAAAGACACGCCTGAAATGCCGGCAACCGTTCAATCGAGTTTAAAAACCTGCGCCTCAGCATAAATGGCAGCAAGAGGAGCCAAGGCAGGAAGCCCGCAAATGAAGACAGTACCTCCTTAATCCATTTGAGCGGATGAAAAGAACGCGGATTGAAACGACTGATCATCTGCACGTACCATTCGGAAGTCGCACCGGATTCCGAATGAAGGCGTGTTTGAAGATATAATGGAACCGCCCATACAAGAAAAATAAAAACAGAGGTTAAGACCATAAGAACATAGCTTGGCTTGAGTAATTCCATCGCATTCCTTTTACGCGTTAAATATATCATTATAGGCGCGTAAAAGAACAACAGTATAAGTGGCCCTTTGGCTAGAAGTCCCAACCCCAGGACGAGGCCGATAAGAACACCTCGTTTCCAATCCATGAGGCCATTGTTTTTTGTGGAATGCAACCACATCCATAGGGTGATGCCGGTCAGACTTGTGTATATTGCTTCAATTTCGCATTGTCTGCCTTTAGTTATAATTCCGAACGTGGTCAAGAAAATGATGGATGTCATAAACCTGCCGTCAATCGGAATGAATGAGGAGTTGGACAGCATGACGATCATAACGAAAAATAGGATAGCCAAGATGGATGGCAGTCGAGCCGACCATTCAGAGCCGTCTCCCGACAGAGAGCATGATGCCGCTATCAGCCAATAGATCAAGGGGGGTTTTGAGAGATATTTATTGCCAGCGAGATAGGGAATTGTGAAATCGCCTGTTTCCAGCATTGTCAACGCTGGTTCCACCCGCTTGTTCTCATCCCCTTGAAGCTCCAAATCTCCCAATCCCGGGAGATAAATCATACCCCAAACAATAACGACTATGAGTGTTAAACAAACATTTGTCTTGAAAAGTGACATATTCACCTATTACACAAGCGCGTGTTGTTGAAATGAAAAGGGAACGATGCAATCCGCCATAAACCATACAACGGCAATGAGGGATAATCAAATCCGTCTTAGTGCTGATTGGAGCGATTTCCCAACTTAATGGAATTTATGCTTTCGGATTGGGTTGCGAACTTGGCTCAAAACGGTTATTCTACTTTATACGCGTTCATTGCTTCTTCTTTTTATGGCGTCGTGAAGAGCCGCGGTAAATCGTCTGAATGTCGAAGGTCATCGCATCCTGTGGGATGCCGCTGAAAAGGATTCAAGATTATGAGTGAAGACGAAAGGAAGGATTTGGAAATTTACGACCGCGAGTTTCGCGGATGGCTGCCGGAGAGGCTTTTTGACGCGCACGTCCATCTCTTCGACGAGACGAATTTTCCACTTGGGTTCGAGTTGCCGAAGAAAAGCTGTGTACGTAAGTTTGGAGGGACGTTTACCTTGGAGCAGTGGCGCGCGGGAGCCGCGGAGCTTCTGCCGGAACAGGATTGCTCGCTGTTGTGTTTCGGCACGCCGGACAAAGCCGCGGATCTCGCGGCGGCCGACAAGTACATAGGCTCCGTCGTCGATAACGAGCGGGTGTTCGGAATGGCCCTGCTCTCACCCAAGGAGAATATCGACGAGGTTCGCCGTAGAGTGGAGGAGTACAAGCTGATCGGCTACAAGCCGTATCTCAACTTCGTGGACTGGAAACCTGTCAATGAGGCGGAGATATTCGATATGCTGACAGACGAGCATATGAGTTACGCGGATGAGCGCGGCCTGGTGGTCACATTGCATATCCCGCGTTCCGCGAGACTCGCGGATCCGGTGAATCAACGCCAGATGGTTGAAATCTGCGACAGATATCCGAACGCCAAAATCATCTTCGCCCACATCGGCCGGGCGTATTTTATGAACAACGTAATTGGGAATCTCGCGGAAATCGCGAAACGTCCGAACGCCTACCTCGACACCGCCATGATCAATCACGAGGGAATCCTCGAGTACGCGTTTAATAATTTCCCGAGGGAGCGTATTCTCTTCGGAAGCGACGCGCCTATCGCGTTTCTCCGCGGCAAATCCGTGGAGATAAACAATCAGTACGTCTATCTGATGGCGGAGGATTACCAAATAGGAACGGCGATCTACGATTCCGGGAACGCCGTGGTTTTCACCACGTTTTTCTATGAGCAGCTGCGAGGCGTGAAGGCCGCCGCGGAGAAGGCTGTTCTATCCGACCGCGAGATTCGCGGAATACTTCACGACAACGCTGCCGAATTACTCGATGGAGTCTTGTCCGGGAGTCGCGCATGAGCGCCATAATCGAAAAAATCGATGAAGTACGACCTTATTGGGATGCGTATTGGCGCGGCGACCGGAGTTCCCATGAGTCACAAGGATGGATCCAATGTCGTTTTCATGGATGGACACGCGGAATGGGTGCCCAAGAGGAATTTTTATCATTGCATTCCGTTTTATGATGCGACATGCAAAATATTCTGGAAGTGAGGTCGCTAGATTTCTTCGTACTCGAAGAAATCTAGTGGTCCGTGAGGACTCGGTCCATCGTTGTTGGCGTGTTTTGCCTGTTGATCGTCGAGTTCGTCTCCTTGATCACGACAAGCTGTGAACGCAGGTCGTCGATCTCCGTTCTCCAAAAGACGTTGGAGCCCCAGTCGGGAAAATCACTTTGGAATTTGAAGTCGCGGGACTGCCGGGCGCACCAAGCGAGAAAATAGATCATCCGCATCGCTCGTAGAGGTTCGATCAAGCGGGTTGTCGAATCGTCGAAATCCCGGAACCGCTCATACCCTTCGAGGAGTAGATCTATCTCATTCCGACACTGAGTCATATGTCCCGGCAGAAGAAGCCAGAGATCTTGCATGGGAGGGCCCGTCATCATATCGTCGAAGTCGATCACAAGAATGCCCTCTTCGGGACGTTCGAGAATATTTCCACGGTGGCAGTCACCGTGTACCCGCGTATATTCGACATCGTTGAACATAGGGGTTATCTCATTAAGAATTTCCGTCGTCACTTCTTGGAACACCGTCGCGTGGTCAGACGTTATGAATCCACCGTCCAGCAGTTCCGCCACATCCTTTTCCGTGGATGTCGAAGGATGGAGGCGCACCCTCTCGTTCGCTTTGCGCTCATCGCCGGCGAGATGCATTCTTGCCACAATCGAACCGAGGCGAAGCCAGCTTTCATCGTCGTCCAGGTTGAGCTCGCGTCCTGAACGTTTCGGATAGACCGCGAAATAGAGGTCGTCAATGATTCCGATAGTGGAGTGTGAACCAGCGCTGGTGGCGTGCAATTGGAGGGGCGCGACGACCGGAATATCCTCATCCGCGCAATCAAGCACGAAATCATGCTCTTGCTCCAACGCTTCTATGGACCATCTTCCTGGACGGTAGAATTTTCCTATGACCCGGCGTCCATCCGCCGTCTGAAGCTCGTAGACGCGGTTTATGTAGCTCGGCAACGGAGACGCCAACGCCGACATTTCCTCGTCCAACGCCTTCTCGACCGCGCCGATTACGATATCTGGAGTCAATTCATCAAATGTTCCACATTCATTCTTCAATTAAATTCTCCAAAATTTTGTCGCAATTCCAGAATATCCATTTGCGAACCGCCTCAACACTAGTTTATCGCAACGGTGCGTTAATTCAATCCAACACCTAGATTTTCCACGTTTTTACTGGGAAGTTTTGCATTTGTGGGAACCTGAAGTAAATTCGTTCATCGTTTGCGTCAAGCTTTGGAAAACGGAAAGGTTCAGGTTAATGAATATCATCGGTGTGTCGGCATACTATCATGATTCCGCCGCGGCGTTGATCGTCGATGGCGAAATAGCGGCGGCTGCGCAGGAGGAGCGTTTCACCCGCTTGAAACACGATCCGGCGTATCCTGTGAACGCCGTGGAGTTTTGTTTGAATCGGGCCGGACTGAAATTCTCCGATATCGACTACTTCTTGTTCTACGACAAGCCGATTCTCAAATTCGAGCGTCTGCTCGAGACCTATCTGGCGTACGCTCCCCTAGGCTATGCTTCGTTTTCACGCGCGATTCCTCTCTGGCTGAAACGCAAGCTTAATATTCGCCGCGAGATTCGCGGAAGACTTTCCGAAGAGTTCATCGGGAAACTGTTGTTTCCGGAGCATCACGAATCCCATGCCGCCAGCGCGTTTTTTCCGTCGCCGTTCGAGGAGGCCGCCATAATGACAATCGACGGCGTCGGCGAGTGGGCGACCGCTACTCTCGCGAAAGGCGTCGGCAACAAGCTTGAGTTCATCAGCGAACTCCGCTTTCCGCATTCGCTGGGCCTTCTCTATTCGGCGTTCACCTACCACACTGGATTCAGGGTCAATTCGGGAGAATACAAGCTGATGGGATTGGCTCCATACGGTGAGCCGCGCTATGCCGAGCGAATCAGAGAGAAACTGGTTGACATTCGTGAGGATGGTTCCATCTGGATGGATATGTCCTATTTCAACTACTGTCAGGGCTTGACCATGACGTCTTCCAAATTCGACAAGCTTTTCGGCCCGCCCAGACATCCCGAAAGCGGGATAACCCAGCGGGAGATGGACATGGCGGCGTCGGTACAGGATGTGACGGAGGAGATCGTTCTCAAAATGGCGAGACATGCCCGCGAAGCGACAGGGTCGAAAAACCTCTGCATGGCGGGAGGCGTGGCGCTCAACTGCGTGGCGAACGGGAAGATACTCCGCGAGGGAATATTCGACAACGTTTGGATTCAGCCTGCCGCCGGGGACGCGGGCGGCGCGCTGGGCGCCGCGCTTCTCTGCTGGCATCAGTTGTTGAACCGCGAGAGGGTTCCCGATCCGGGAGATTCGCAGTTTGGCTCTCTTTTGGGACCGGCTTATTCCAACGATGAGATAAAGAAGTATTTGGATGATTCGGGTGCGAAATACGAGTATATGTCGAAGGAGTCCGTTTTGCTGGAGCGGGTGGCTTCGTTGATGAGCGCCGGGAATGTCGTGGGGTGGTTTCATGGCCGGATGGAGTTTGGCCCGCGCGCGCTTGGCGCGAGAAGCATAATCGGCGATCCGCGAAATTCGCGGATGCAGGCGACTATGAATCTCAAGATAAAATACCGCGAGTCGTTTCGTCCTTTCGCTCCATGCGTGCTCGCCGAGGACGCGTCGGATTACTTCGATCTCGAATGCGAATCCCCGTATATGCTTCTGGTGGCGCCTGTCAAAGAGGAGAGAAGACGTACTCTCACGGATGACGAGCGAAAGCTCATGGCGGACTCGGATTTGCGGAAGCGGGTGAATATTGCCCGTTCCGAGATTCCGGCCGTCACGCATGTGGATTATTCGGCGAGAGTGCAGACTGTCGATGAGCGGCGGCACGGTCGATACTACCGTCTAATCAAGCGGTTCAAGTCAGATACGGGATGCCCGGTGATCATCAACACGAGTTTCAACATTCGCGGCGAGCCGATAGTCAACACGCCCGAGGACGCCTTCAACTGCTTCATCAACACCGAGATGGACGTTCTGGTGCTCGAGAACTGCCTGTTGCTCAAAAAGGAGCAGACGGCGAAATCGGATGCCGACCGCGAAGCGTACCAAAAATCATTCAATCTCGATTAAAGAGCCAATTGCAAAAGTCCGTATAGTTGAACGCCTGTTTTTCTTCTCCAACTTGAACATTGAGAATTGAATATTCTTCTCCTCTCACCGTCTCACACCAGGTTGTTATTGACGAGTCTCGCGAAGTTCTTGAACGAGCGGTCGTAGGTGCGCTCGACATCGTCGGGAAAAGCGCAGGCGGGAAGCTGGCTCATCCGCAGATGATAGCGCAGACAGTCGCAGCATTTGCCTTTCTTCTCGCAGCCACCGTAACTGCAGTTGCAGTCTTTCAGATTCCTTTCTCTTTCCGGACATTGCATCGTGTTTTCTCCTGTTTTTCTGTTTACCACACGCTTCGCTCAAAGCTCAAAGACGCAAAGACGTGTGTCTTCGGCTAACCAGCCCCAGAGAATCGTTTTTCGACGGCGGAAACGGCCCCTGGAAGTGCCGTCTGCGGAGATCGCATCGCATTCAGCCTAAAAATTCGCCAAATCGGGCAACGCGTTTCCGCCTCCCCATCTCCCCCCATTGAATATTGAAAATTGATTATTCAACATTGAAAATTAATTCTCCCTCCCCGACTCACCGGCCCACGGATTCACGAAAATGGGCGGGCGAGGACGCTCCGCCCTACTTTCCCACCCTTACGCCTCCCCGACTCACCGGCTCACGGAATCATCTCCGTGTATCTTTCCGCCACGTATTCCTTAAATTTTCCGGCCAAGGGATCATGAGTTTTTATCTGCTCGAAATCGAGTTTGTGATCCTTCAAACAAGCATAGAGAAGGTGCCATTCCCGAGGGGTCGACGGGAGCATTCCCGCGAAGAAAAACCCGTTGTCTCGCAATTTCTCCTCCATATCGGGCAAATGTGGTTTCCACGCTGGAATTTTCAGGAAAATAGTAAGTGTTTCCTCCAGAGACAAATCGTAAAGCGTTTTCTTCAATAGATTTGTCAGGTTTTCTCCAAACTCCATGATTGTGATTTGCGCGAATTGTTTGTCGGGAATTCTTTCCACGTTGATAGTGGCGTCCAGTCCCGTCTTTTCCTTTCTCAATTCCGTCGTCAACTCATATTTGAATTGAGCGTTCTCGAACATCTCGGAAACTATACCTATATGTTCTTCGGGAATGTTCAGTGGAATGAGCTCCGAGTGTTTGTATGAGAGAATCGTATAGAGCAGACTTTCACGCTGGAGAGTGCCCGAGCCCGCGTCTATATCTATGAATTTAGCGTGTTCATGCACTGAAAGCTTCAAAGCGAACGGCTTGAATTTGAACATCGAGCATATTCGTTGCGAGCCGGTATGGGTGGTGACCAGATTGGCGTCCAGCAGGTCGATGCCGGGGTTTTCATCGGTAAGAAATTTGTGGGTGGCTTTGACGAGTCTGGGCACCGTCATCGTCGAGCGATACTCCGGTTTGCTCATTATCGCGCCGGATTCCGCGATTTCGCGGCAATATGCCGAGCGCAGTATTCCGCAATGCGCCACTATCTCTCCATCCTCGGTTTTTCCTATGAATGAGATAACCTGCTGTTTAGCCAATTCTTCCTCAAGCATTTCAGGGTAATAGAAGGATTTTTTCGTATATGAGTATCTGTACGTGTGATAGGCCAGTTTCGTTATTTCATATGCGTCCTCAGGCGTCGCTCGTAGAATCTCCACCTTTTGGGCCGCGGGTGTCTGGACTTGTTCTTTCTCGCTTTCGGGTTTCGTTGGAACGGGGATTAGACGGGGGTTTTTGAGTTTTTTACCTATCACGGTGCGCCAACCGTTGGCTCCGAGATTTTCGAATCTGAAGTCGTCCGTCAATTTCTCCAAAAGAAAGAACTGCAACCCGTCCATGGAACGCTCTGGATCTTCGAGATCGTATTCGGGAATGTCTTTTTCGTTCACCGGCAGTCCGGTGTTCGAGAAGATGAAACGCAGCATCGCTTCGTCAGTTTCGCAATGAATGTCGAACGGATCGTCCGCCTCCAGCGGGGGATAGGTTTGAATGATGTGCTCGGAGGCCTCTTCCGCGGCGAGAGCCAATGCGAAAACCTCGTTTTTGTCGGCGCCGAAATAAGCGGCGCATTCCGAGACGAACGCCTGTATTATGGGAATGGCTTCTATTCTATAGTGAATCCGTAATGATAATTCCATCTAAACGTTTTCCATTTTTTTCCTACGCGGTTGACGATATGATCTTAGACCTTTTCGAACGGAGTCAAACTAGTTCATTTTTTCAGCACTGCAAGACGGGGCGCTAAAAATTGGAAAATTTTAGCGGCGGCGGTAATCATTCGCCGGAAAAAATGTGAAGGCTAATTTCGAATTTGAATTTTGGAGTTTTTTATTTGTCGCCTACGGCCGCGAGTTTCGCGAGTTTGTCCGCCGCCGCTCCGGAATCTATCGATTTCTCCGCCAAACGCAACGCTCCTTTCCAATCCTCCGCGAGATTCGCGACTAGAATGCCGGCCGCCGCGTTCAGCGTTACGATGTTCCTTGGAGCGCCGCGCTCTTTCCCGGTGAGAATCGCTCGAATGAGTTTAGCGTTGTCGGCTGGCGTTCCACCCGCGATTTCCGCGGCGCGCGCTAGCTGAATTCCTTGTTTTTCCGGTTCCAAATGGTATCTCTTGATTTTCCCGTCGCGGAGTTCGCAAACCAGCGTGGGACTGGTGGTCGTGATTTCGTCAAGCCCATCGGAGCCGTGGACCACCATCACGTGTTTCTTCCCAATCGCTTTGGCCGCTTCCGCTATTGTCGCGCACAAGGGCTCCGAATAGACTCCTATCACCATTCGGGAGGCGAGCGCGGGATTGCATAGAGGTCCGAGTATGTTGAATATCGTTCTGGTTCCCAGCTCTTTTCTGACCGGCATGGCATGCTTCATCGCGGGATGCAGGGAGGGTGCGAAGAGAAAGGCGATTTTTATTTCAGCCAAAACCTGCTCCATACTTTCGGGAGACATTGTTATCCGGACTCCCAGCTCGGTCAGAACGTCGGCGCTTCCGGAAAGACTCGATACCGAGCGGTTGCCGTGTTTCGCGACTGTCGCGCCGGCCCCGGCGGCCACGAACGCCGCCGCCGTGGAGATGTTGAATGTTTTCGCTCCGTCGCCTCCGGTGCCGACTATGTCGATGACCTTTTCATCATCGCATCGAATTTTCGTCGAATGGCGGTTCATCGAAGCGGCGCAGCCGCCGATCTCCTCGGATGTCTCGATTTTGAGTTTCAGAGCCACGAGCCACCCTGCGAGTTTCGCGGGAGAGACGTTTCCATCCATTATCTCATCCATCGCGTTTTCGGCTTCCTCGAAGGCGAGGGACTTTCCATCGAGGAGTTTTTTCAATGTGGTGTCGAACATAAAAATTTCCCTTGTTTTCCGCAATCGCCATCAATGCGAGCGCGATGATAATTGTTTATCCTTCAAACCTTTCCGCTCACCGCAGGAACCTCGACATTTCTAGTTTTTTCTGAAGGAGTATTTCGAGTGGACGCTATCTGATGCTGGCGCTCCAGAATTTCCATTTCTTGGTGTCGTATCCGTATTTTCTGCCGCTCATCTCCTCGAGAGCCGAGAGCGCCATTCTTTTGACGTTTTTATTCGGCGAATCGAGGCGTTTTATCAAGCGCGGAGCGGCTTCGGTGCCAAAGTACTTCATACTTTCGACGCATTTTTTCGCGGTTGAAGCGCTTTCATCTTCGCTTTTCGCGAGCAACGCGTCCAGCAGCGGAAGCGCGTCGGAGGCTTTCTGGTGTTTGAGTGTTTCCGCAAGGACGCATATCACGCGCATGTTCGTTTCATTTCCAGCCATCGCCGCGATTTCAGCGAAGGAATCGCGGTCGTCGGATTCGGAGAGCAGCAGCAAGGCCTGCTGTCTTGTTTCCGGATTGGCGCTTTTCAGCAGGGGAATCAATTCGGAGTCGTCGGGATGACGCTTTGGATATAGTTTCATCAGTGATCTGCCGGCGACTCTAACCACATCCGGATCGGAGTCGTTCAGCGCGGCTAGAAGGGAGGGTACCGCCTTGACATCGTCGAGTCTTCCCAAATCGTATGCCGCCGCGATTCTCTCGTCCGCATTCGTCGATT
>JAADHT010000079.1 GCA_013151705.1 Kiritimatiellota bacterium
ACCGCCGAGGGTATTCATCTTCAAATCGCGGGCCAAATCCGGCGCTCGTCCGCATCAGCATGGCTGTGATACCTTTTCGAATAGGGTCTAAATAGACCCTGCTCGGAAAGGTCTCGCAGCCATGCGCCCACTTATTTCGAGAATCCGAGGGTGTCTCTCGCCAAGCGAAAGTACTTTTTTGCGAAATTCGCCCAATTTCGTGTCGGAAGTGTGTGGAAACAAGTTGCAATTCAATTTTTTCAGCATATCTTTCACAATCGCCGCTCCATGTTGTGTGCGGCATCATAACGCATTGACATATAGCATGTCGCGTGAATTTCAAACGAGTCGCGCGCGACGGTTACAGGGTCCGTTTTGGCAAAACGGACCTACTTGCGAAACGGAGGGAAGAGAAGGGGGAGAGAGTTTTCCATCCGCCCGGGTTTACGCGCCACAGGCGTGCGGACAAGTATTGAATAATCAATTTTCAATGGTGGGCGAACATCGAACATTCAACATCGAACGTCGAATAGGTGAATGAGGAAAAGAATTTTCAATTCAAGGAGTTTTTTTATGAAAGGGACGCTGAAAGGAGTTGCGATGTTGTCGTGCGCCGCGATTATCGCGGGTTTCGGATGCAGAAGCGCGGTTCAAAGAGAGGATGGCACGACCTACACTCCGCCGAATGTCATGCATCTCTACAAACCCCGTGTGGTCGGAGCCACGACCAATCCCCTGAAACTCAAACCATTCTTTCCCCCCAAGGGCGTCGGACTTGAAGACGGAGTGATATTAAGGGATTCACCTCCGGTAAAAATTAGCGGCGACAACGAGTTGGCCGCCTTTCAGGGGATCAAGGGAAAGGGAACGAAAGAGGATCCCTATATAATCGAAAACCTCAGGTTCACCATAGATAAATCTGTTGGACTTTGGATTGAAAAAACAAAAAAACAGTTGATTATTCGAAATATAGAATGCGTAGGTGTGCCTGACAGTCCTTATTATCCCAACAAATTCGCTGGCATTAGAATTGACAACTCGCGGAATGTGGTCATAGAACATTGCGAACTCTCAAAATGCCGGGGAATCTACATCGGAGGGTGCGTGAACGTGTCGGTTACCGATTCACGCCTGTTCTCGACCGTGCTCGGTATTTTCAGTTCCGGTGGCAGTCATATCTCCGCTCTGCGCAATCACATCGAGGATTCCGCGCGCTACGGGATTTTTCTCTACAACGGCCCCGATATGGAAATAGGCTGGAACTATGTGGCTTGGACTGCCAGAGAGGGCATCGGCACAAACGGCATGCGCTCTCAAAACCACTATTACCACGATAATCTCATTGAACATTGCGGATGGACGGCGATCAATTTGGAGGGAACATGCGACAAATCCAAAGTCATAAATAATTCCGTGCGCGACACCTTCTACGGTATAATCATCATGGGAGCCGACGTGTTGGCTAAATCCAACAAGGTTTATTATTCCGGACAGGATGGTATTATGGTAACTGGAGCCAAGACCAGGAATTTGAAACTGATCAACAATCTTGTAGTCGGCAGCGCGCGGAACGGAGTCTGGCTGATGCCGGGCACTTCCGGACACGACATCAGGGACAATAAAATACTCTTAAGCTACTTCGGCATAAAAAACAACGCCAGCGACACGGTTATCACTGAAAACTACATCGAAAGATTCTTCCGGGCCGTCGAAACCAGCGAGTCCGCTAGAATCGCGCAAAACGTCTTCAAGCAGGGAAGAAACGGCGTGAACATCACGGACGGCGTGAAGACAGCGGTGGTCGAGAAAAACGAATTCTCGTATCTTTGCGTCGGAATGATAGTGAAGGGCAATGAAGGGACGAGAATAACCAAAAATAAATTCATCTACGTGGGGCGGCAAGTTCGACTTTATGACTCAAAGGATTTGGATATCACCAACAACGAATTTCTGCATCAGGCGTATCTCGGCGTGGATCTCACGAATTGCCGAGGCGTGAGATTGACGGATAATTTCTTCAGCGACGCCACGACTCGCTCGATAAAAATAACCGGCGGCGGGGGCAACACGATCAAGGACAATAAAATATCCGATGTCCAAGCCCAGTTTCTGGGCGGAGCTTTGCTCCTGAAGAACACGAAAAACAACGAAATCGCGGACAATTCCTTCAAAAGATGCGCCATAGCCATTCGTTTCGATGGTGGCGGTTCCGCCGGAAACGTGGTGAAAGACAACGAGTTCGAGGCGACCAGGAAAAAGCTGTTCTTCGCCAAAGGACATTCCGACGCGCCATTGCCGTCCAAAGAGAAGCGAACGCTTTTGGAAAAAAACACTTTCCCGAGGAGTTTGCTTTCAGCGTCTCCTTGAAATCTCGCGCGATCTCGCGCCTCATACGGTTTTGTCGGCCTCGCAAGCTGGAAATAAGTGGAAGCAGGGATGCGGGATTTTTTCGAACAGGGTGAGCTTAACTAGACCCTGTTCGAAAAGGTCTCGTAGCTATGTGGACACTTATTTCGAGTGTAACACCTTTTCGAACAGGGTCTAACTACCTGTCACGGCCATGCGCTTCCCCCTACCGTCAAATAAATTTCGACGGGACCGCTATTTCCGCGGCTTCTCCAAACGTTTTGAGCGCGTTCAATATTATATCGAATCCACACCGCGAATTGTCCTTTTCCTCCTTTGTCAACGACGACCACGTCGAATCCTATTGACATCGCGAACTTCGCGGATGGGGGGCAAACAAACCCATTAAGCCGTTTTGAACAAACGGGAAAGGGTTTGGCGCCAATAGACCAGGGTGTGCAGACTCATAACGACCGGCAGACCGACGATAGGCAACAGAAGGGTTTTCGTGCCGAAAATGAAGAACATCAACTCCCAATTGCTGGTGTTCGTGTGCCAGGCCGCGATGAAAAAAGCTAGCACCGGCGCTATCATTATGTAGATTATCGCCATCCGCGTGAATTTCGTGTATTGAAAGAAGTTCGGCCATCCGCTGAGTTTGGCTGTGATGGAAGCCAGTGTCACGAAGTTGTGTATGAACACGAACAGAGTCAACAGGAGTCCCGCGACGTTCGCGAACAAGTAGCGGCTTTCGGGCGCGGCGTCCCACCAAGCCCAGAAGGGGGAGAACGCCAAGACCACGCACCCCGTCGCCCGCAACCTCCACAAGGCGCTCCTCCATTCCTCGGAGGCGTGGTGTCTCATCGGAATTTTGAATGCGGACTTGACGATTATGAACAACGGGAGGATGTATAGATAGCGCGAATAGGGCATAGCGACGGAGAGAATGAAAGAGTTAATCAAAATCAACGGGATGAAAAGGCAGCTTCCCCACATTATGGCATCCAGCGCCCGTAAAGTGCCGATAGTGGTGTCGTTCAGGTTTGGGTGATTGTTTTGTTTCGTCATTTCACGACAAATTCCTTAAAATTCGGATTAACGGGAACCTCGTTGATTAAGATGGAGTCCACTCTCGCGGACGGCGGACCTTGCCTCATAACCGCGAGAATCGCGTCGATCTCCTCCTCTCCGCCCTGGACGACGGCTTCGACCTCGCCGTAACCGACGTTGCGAACATATCCCGACAAGCCCGACGATTTTCCGGCGGCGGCCAAAACGTGGAAGCGAAACCCCACGCCGGTCACCCGGCCACTGATTTTCACATTGAACGCGCGCACACACACGATCCTTATAAGTATTTAGGATTGGGATTTCGAATTTTAGCGCTCGAATCCGCTCCATAGGCTCATGCGCCGCTGGCGTGCGGATAAGCCTTTTCAAGCACCGTCCAGTCTCCCGACGAGCGGACTAATTTATCCTTGGTAAGGCGTTTTGCCAACGCGTTCCATCTTGAAATCATCAACTTATCTACTCCTTCCGCCGCTCATCGTTGGAACGCGCCGTTCCGAATCATCTCCCGGATTCGAAATCGCGGGATCCGCGCAAAAACACACGCTCCCCCATTCCATACGGCAAGGCGTAGAGCGAACTGGCGCTCCATCGTAAATCCGCGGTTGTTTTCGCGGCGCTCGCTTCACGGATTTCAGTCTCGACCGTCCCGGGGGATTTGTAAAGAATGATTTCGGCTCGAGGCGCGAGCATGGCGCGGACTTCGCGGAACACAGTCGCCGCGTCGGCCACGGCTCGGGCGGTTACGACATCGAATCTATTTTGAAACTCCTTTTTTCTAGCCAACTCCCTTCCTCGTCCCGTCACCACGGTTATGTTGCGCAATCCCAATCTTCGCGCAGCCAGCGATACGAACGCTGTTTTTTTAGCGCGGGAGTCAATGGCCGTGAACCGGATTTTCGGAAACGCGGCGGCTAGGACGAGAGAGGGGAAACCCGCTCCGCATCCGATATCCGCGAAACTCGCGCCTTCCGTGAACGCCTCGGGATACGCGTCGGCGACGAGAAGGGAGTCGAATACGTGCTTCACCCAGAATTCTTCCGACTCCGTGACGCGGGTCAGATTGCTTTTCAGATTTTCCCGAATCAATAGAAGCCGCATATCCGTGAAACCCGCGGCGAAAGCCTTGATATCCGGGGGATGGTGTTTCAGTTTTCTCAAAACTTGATCGGCGTATTCAAGTTCTCCTGTTGAACCGCGGAATTTATTCAATGGGGATTCCAAGTTCATGTGAATACGCATATGACGGTGATGTTGTCTTCGCCGCCGCCTCTGAGTGAAGCTTGAATGAGAGAGCGCGTCGCGTCATACGCGGTGAGGGAGTCGTACAATATGGTCTCTATTTCTATGTCGTTCAAATGAGCGGTCAAACCATCGGAGCAAAGCAGATACCTGTCGCGTTTTTTTCTGTTGAATACGTTCACCTCGACCTCGACTTCTTCAACAGGCCCGACGGACCGCGAAATAATGTGTGAGAAAGGATGATTTCTAGCGTCCTCGATGTTGATGAGCTTGTTTCTCACCAGCTCCGCGACATAACTGTGGTCTTCCGTGAGAGGCGTCAACATGCCGTTTCTAAGTCTATAACACCGGCTGTCGCCGGCATGGGCCACTATGATCTTTTCGGCTAAAAGGACTGCCGCCACTACCGTCGTGCCCATTGGATGCTGCGCTTTGACCGATTTGTTTATGCTGAATATGTGGTGGTTCGCCTTTTTGATGTTTTTCCGGAGAAAATCGGAAATTCTCTTCACTGATGTTGAATTTCCGAAAGCGCCATCCCGCCATTCAGTCGCCATCATCCGCATGCAAAGTCCACTGGCGATGTCCCCACCCTCGTGTCCGCCGATTCCGTCGGCGACGGCCACCAAAGTGTTGCGGGAATCCTCAGCCACGCGATACAGGTAGCTATCTTCGTTTTTCTCCCTTATGAGACCGGTGTGGGAATCGGCCACAACGTTGAATGGATCCACGCAATTCAAGTTTTTGTCATCACTTTTCATATTTCATGTTGAATTTGGGGCTTCGCACTGGATAAACGCGCGAACCCGTTAACAGGCGGCTTGTACGACAAACCGCCACGCGTTGTATTTCCGAGCGAAAATGAATGAAACGGTTCGGATAAAAAATCAGCTCGAAAAGGCTTTATATACTCCTGTTGAGAAAAAATACAAGAAATAATATGGAAAACTATTTTGCAAATTCCTGTAAAAAGGCTATTTTGAGCGTGCTTGTTGAAGCCTTTTGTTTTGTGCTTTTTTCCTAACTTGTTTCGTGGAAGATATTTAGATGGATTCAATGTTCTTGCGGCGTATACGCGTATGACAAATGAAAAGGAAGGTTGCCAATGAAAATCACAGTTGAGAAATCAAGAAATTTCGTTGTGGCTGGTCATGCCGGCAGTGGAAAGACATCCTTGTGTGATCTTATGTTGTATAAAAGCGGTGGTGTCGAAAGATGCGGCAAGGTGGACCAGAAAAACAGCGTTTCCGACTATACCGAGGACGAACAGCAGAAATTGAGCAGCATCTACGCGTCGACTATGCATTGCGACTGGAACGACAACCATTTCTTTTTCGTGGACACGCCCGGATACGGGGAGTTCATCTGTGAGACGATCGCCGCTTTGAACGCGGTCGATTCGGCGCTTATCGTCGTCGACGCCGTCAACGGAGTCGAGGTGGGCACCGCGCGCGCTTGGAAACTCGCTAAAAACAAACAACTGCCTAGATTGATACTCGTGAACCGTTTGGACAAGGAGCGCGCCGATTTCGCGGCCGTTCTCAACCAAATACAGGATGCGTACGGGAAAACAATCTGCGTTCCGTTCACCATGCCGGTAGGGAAAGAGGGCGGATTGACGGGGGTCGTCAACGTCCTTAAAGACGATGATATCCCGGCCGACATAGCTGATGAGGTGGCGGCGTACAAGGAACAGTTGATGGACACCATAGCGGAGTCCGACGAAGAGTTGATGATGCGGTATCTTGACGGCGAGCAACTTTCAGACGATGAGATAGCCACTGGCTTGCCCAAGGCCATTGAATCGGGTGATTTGGTTCCGGTGTTCGCCGGAAGCGTCGAAAAGGACATCGGCGTGACTGAATTGATGAACGCTGTGGCCCAGCTGCTTCCGAATCCTTTGGCCAAAGGTGAATATGAGTTGGAGGATGGAGAGAAGATGGAGATGAAAGCGGATGGTCCGGGAGTGGCCTTCGTCTACAAGTCCATCGTCGATCCTTTCATAGGGCAACTGACTTTCCTCCGCGTTGTTTCCGGGACTTTCAAATCCGACTCCGAAGTTTTCAACATCTCGACGGGGTCAAAAGAGCGTTTCGGACCTCTCTATTTGATGAATGGCAAAAACCAAGAGTCCGTGGACGAGATTGGTCCTGGCGCTCTGTTTGGAATGCCCAAGTTGAAGCACTCCGGCGTCAACAACACAATTTCCGCTCAAAATAAAGTGAAACCTGTTGTTCAGATTAAATTTCCGAATCCCGTCATGTCGTACGCCATAACCGCCGTCAAAAGCGGGGAAGAGGACAAAATAGGTTCCGGGTTGAATAAATTGGCGGAGAGCGACCCCGGCATCAAAGTGAGCCGGGATCAGGAGACTCATGAACTCATACTTTCAGGTATGGGCGACCAGCACTTGTCGCAAACCCTGAAAAAACTCAAAGAAACGGCCAAGGTGGAGGTCAACTACGCTTCTCCCAAAATCCCGTACAGGGAAACCATCACGATGAGCGGAGAGGGACAATACAGACACAAGAAGCAATCCGGTGGACACGGACAATTCGCCGAGGTGTTTCTGCGGGTGGCTCCGAATCCCGAAGGTTTCGAATTCGTCAACCAGGTGGTCGGCGGCAACATTCCCAAAAACTTCATTCCAGCGGTTGAGAAGGGTGTGGTTGAGGCTATGGCGGTCGGTCCACTGGCCGGTTGCACGGTGCAAAACATGACCGTGACGGTCTATGATGGAAAACACCATCCAGTGGACTCTTCGGAAATGGCCTTTAAAATCGCGGCCAGGACGGCGTTCAAGAACGCGATGGGAAGCGCGAAACCGATTCTGCTCGAACCCATACAAACCGTGAAAATAATGATTCCCGACGAGTACATGGGCGATATAACCGGTGATTTGAATCATAAACGCGGGCGTATTCTCGGAATGGACGCGGAAGAGGGCATGCAGGTGGTGAACGCGGAGGTGCCTTTGTCCGAAATGAGCCGATACGCCACGGAGTTGCGCAGTATGACGCAGGGCAGAGGCCTTTTCGAAATGGAGTTCGCGAAATACGAGATGGTGCCCGCGAATGTCGCGAAAGAGATAATAGACGCGTACAACAAGGCCCAGGAGGAGGAATAGCTGTACGGCGCTCGAAAAATTCATGCGCCGCGGCGTGGGTTTGAGCACCAAAGTTTCAAACTTCTTGGAACAGATATGCTGAAAACAAGCGAGAATTTCGATTTTGAACATTGACCTTTTCTAATTTTTGAATTTGTTTTGTATTTCGATATTCGAGTTTTTGAGTTTATTCGCATGGCTTTCGGAATGGTCGAAAGCCTTTCAGACTCGGCTGGAGTCTATATATAGTCGGACGGGGAGTCGCATGGGGCGGCTCCGCCAATTAATTCGTGGAAGAGTTGGGAAGGAATCCCGACCCTTTCGTAAACAACATAAAGAACAAACAAAATGACAACCGAAACAAAAAATGTAGAGGAAGCGTCGGATTTTCTGGATTTGAGCAGCATCAAGCCAATGGAGGAGCTTCTTCAGGAAAAAGTGCAGGCGGAATTTATCGCCAACACGATCGTCGAAGGAACCATCATCGAAAAAAGAGACAACGGAACGCTGGTGGATATAGGCTACAAGGCCGAAGGTTTTCTCTCGGCCGAGGAATTCGACAACTGGACGGAAGTGAAAGTCGGCGATAAAATAGATGTGTTTCTGGAAGAGATAGAGAATGCGAACAGCATGCCCGGAATCAGCGCCAAGAAGGCTGTTTTCCAAAAAGCCTGGACGACCATAATCAATGAATACAAAGAAGGCAGCGTGGTCAAAGGCGTTATGAAAAGTCGCATAAGAGGCGGTGTGATGGTGGACGTGATGGGTATCGAGGCGTTCCTGCCGGGGTCCCAGGTCGATGTCACGCCAGTCAGAAATCTTGATGACTACTTGAACAAGGAATACGATTTCAAGATACTGAAAATAAACCATGAACGACGCAACATCGTCGTATCCAGAAGAGAGCTCCTCGAAGAGGATATGGCCGAGAAACGCGCCGTGATAATGAGCAGCATCGAGGTGGGACAGCTACGTAAAGGGCTCGTTAAAAACATCACTGATTTCGGAGCGTTCATCGATTTGGGCGGCATGGATGGTCTTCTGCACATAACCGACATGTCCTGGGGAAGGATATCGCATCCTTCGGAAATGATCGAAGTCGGTCAGGAACTCGAGGTTATGATTCTCGCCATAGACACGGACCGCGGGCGGATATCTCTTGGACTCAAACAAAAAAGCGACAACCCCTGGGCCTCCGTGGCTGATCGTTATCCCGTGGGCTCCAGAGTCAAAGGACGCATAGTGAATCTAATGCCTTACGGAGCCTTCATGGAGATAGAGCAAGGTATCGAAGGTCTTATTCACGTGTCCGAAATGTCTTGGACGAAGCGTATAACCAAGGCCAGCGACGTTTTGAAAGCCGGCGACGAGGTGGAAGCGGTCGTTTTGGATGTCCGCAAAGATCAAAAGAAAATCTCGCTTGGCCTACGCCAGACCGACCGTAATCCCTGGGAGGCTCTCGCCGAGAAATATCCCGTCGGAACCAAGATCAAAGGAAAAGTCAGAAATATGACCAGTTACGGGGCTTTCGTGGAAATCGAAAACGACATCGATGGAATGATACACATCTCCGACATGTCTTGGACCCGCAAAATCAACAATCCCAACGAGATACTCAAGCCTGGAGACGAGGTCGAGGCGGTCATTCTCGATATCGATTCCGAGCAGCAACGCATCTCGCTGGGCATGAAACAAGCCGAGACGGATCCTTGGGCCGAAATAGACAAACTCTATAAAATCGGCGACAAAGTGAAAGGTCTCGTTGCGAAAATCACGGCGTTTGGCGCCTTCATCGAGCTTTCGCACAAAATTGATGGATTGATTCATATTTCGCAGATCAGCAAAGAACGCGTCGAACGCGTCAAAGACGTGTTGAAACTCGGCGACGAGGTCGAGGCGCGCGTCATCAAAATTGATCCGGCGGAGCGTCGAATAGGATTGAGCATCCGCGCGCTTGACGAGGACTTTTCCGAAGCCGAGATCAAAAAAGTCGCCGACCAGGTCTCCAAAGAAATCGATGGCGCCATGGTCGGTATGGGCGAGGCGTTCGACGACGCGTTGAGCATTTTGGAGGAGAACGTCAAGAAGAAAGCCGACAGGAAAACGGCTGACAAGAAGAACGACGACGAAAGCGAGAAAACAGCTTCGGCTCCAGAGGACGAAGTCGAGGTGAAACCGGAAGAGAAAGCGGTTGAAACTGAACTCGAATCCACGCCGGAACCCGAAGTTACTCCGGAAGTCAAGGAGGCTTCTGAAGCGGAAGCGATTTCCGAGACGAGGGAGACATCCGAAACTGAAGCTCAACCGGAGAGGAAGGTCGAGAAGAAGAAGGATGACTGATCATCCGAGATTCACTTTGTTCCGGTAAGACGGAATGGATGGATGGATTAACGAGGAGCGGACGGTTGCCGTCCGTTC
>JAADHT010000253.1 GCA_013151705.1 Kiritimatiellota bacterium
GTCGAAGTTGAAATCATGCGCTGGTTTTGGATGTCTCTCCAACGCCGGCATTATCGGTGGCAGTTCATTGACCGGACTTTCATAAAGGCCGAGATCGTCTTGATGAAGGAGCAGTCTCGAAGCCGGCAACGCGTCCATCAGCTCCGGAACGGCGCCTATATGGTCAATATGGGCGTGGGTCAGCAGTATGACATAGTCATTCAAACCGAAAGAGCGAGCCGTCTCCGCGACGGAGTCGGGGGAAGCCCCGGGGTCTATGATGTAGAGGGTGTCCCCGGATTCCGAGGAGATCATATAGCAGTTCACCTCGAGAAAACCAACAACCTCAGTTTTGAATCTCCTACCTGTATCACTCATTTCCAAGCTCCGCGAGTTTTCTTTCGCATTCGATGGCTATTATTTCCGTGAAAAGCGTATCAAGATCCCCCTCGAGAAGTTTGGGGAGGTTGTGGACGGTCACATTGAATCTATGGTCCGTGACGCGGTTCTGCGGAAAATTGTATGTTCTGATGCGCTCGCTGCGATCTCCCGTGCCTACCTGGGCCCGTTTCGAAGCCGCCTGCTTGTCGGCCTCCTCGCGTTGTTTCACCTCGAGCAGCCTGGCCCGCAGGATGCGCATCGCGATATCCTTGTTTCGATGCTGGGACTTCTCCTGCTGGCTCGTAACGACGGTTCCAGTGGGAACGTGGGTTATTCTGACCGCTGAATCGGTGGTGTTCACGCACTGCCCTCCCGGCCCGGAAGCGCGGTACACGTCAATCCTCAAATCCTCCGAATTCACCTCGATCTCCACCGCCTCGGCCTCCGGCAGCACCGAGACGGTAATAGTGGATGTGTGGATTCTGCCCCCCGACTCCGTAGTCGGAATACGCTGGACGCGGTGGACTCCGCTTTCGTACTTCATTTTGGAGAAGACATCGTCGCCTGAAAGCGAGAAGACCAAGTCCTTGATGCCTCCCAACGCGCTATCAGTGAGGTCCAGCACCTCTTTTTTCCATCCATTGGACTCGGCGTAGTGCGAATAGGCGCGGTAGAGGTCTCCAACGAAAAGAGCGGCCTCGTCTCCACCGGCCGCCGGTTTCATTTCGACGATGATGTTCTTATCGTCGTTGGGGTCGGGCGGAATCAGAGAGGCCATTATTTGTTTTTCGAGAGATTCGGATTCGGATTCGAGCTTTTGTATGTCGGCGTTGATGAGTGCCTGAAACTCCTCGTCGCTCTCATCCGCCAGCATAGCCCTGTTGTCCTCCAGCTCGCTTAAAGCCTTAGTCCATCTGTCGAAATTCTCGAAAAGGTTCTTTAATTTGCGAAGTTCGCGGGATAGCGAGCGGCATTTGTTTTGGTTGGAATAGACGGATGGCTCCGAAAGCCCGCGCTCAACCTCCGCGGCTCGCGAACGCAACCCTTCAATATGTCCTGATATTTCCTCTGGAGTCATTTATCGGTTATCCCGTTCATTCCGGATATCAATTCGAAGTTCTACCGAATATCCACCTGTAAAACAAAGCGACTGATATCTGAACCCGCGATGGGGGAACCCGGCGGCACTGGAACCTCAACCCGAAGTCTTGTTTGTTATGGAGTGTTGGTCCTTTGGACACGGGTTCCGCGGAGACGATGGCACAAAGAGAAAGGCAACCCGAAGAAAATCCCGGAGGGACTTCAAGGTTGCCTTTTCACTTTTCGATCCGGCTATTCTTCGGATTTCATTCCGTAGCGACGGCGGAAACGCTCGACGCGTCCGGCGGTATCGACAAGTTTCTGTTTACCCGTGAAAAACGGATGGCATTTGGCGCAGATACCGACTTTGACTTCCTTGACCGTGGATTTCGTTTTCCACTCCTCACCGCAGGCGCAGGAAATAACGGCGTCGCCGTATTCCGGATGTATACCTTTTTTCATTCGACTCACCTTGTATTCAAAGATTTGAACCACTATAATAAAAAGTCCGATCGATCAAACTTCGACCTCAAGCGATTCGGACCCGACTAAATTTCATTAAGGGGGGCACCGCATGCCGTGAACAGCCATTGCCGTCAAACGGGAGCCGCGCCTCACCGGCTCGAAAAACAAGAGGCGGAACAGCCGCGCCTTTCGGGCGGGGTTCGGAATATACACATACACCGGCTTTTTGCAAACGAACAACTGATAAAATACGGAGTTTTTACGATGAACGAGGCAAACAGACCGCTTTGGGCACCCTGGAGAATAGATTTCATCAGGTCGGAAAAAGACGATTACTGCTTTCTCTGCCTTCACGACGAGGCGAAGGAACAGCGTTCGCTCGTAGTCTTCGAAGGCGAGACGGTATTTGTCATTTTGAACAAATACCCCTACAACTCCGGACATCTTCTGGTGGCTCCATACGCGCATAAAGACGATATTTCGGATTTGACCCCGGACGAGCGCTCGGAAATAATGGAAACGACGATAAAGGCGAAGGAGGTTCTGCAAACCGTGATGCGGCCCGACGGCTTCAACATAGGGTTCAATCTGGGAGAGGCGGCCGGAGCCGGCGTGCCGGGACACATCCACATGCACATAGTGCCGCGTTGGAGCGGGGATACTAATTTCATGCCGGTAATAGCCGGAGACCGAGTGGTGCCCGAAGCTTTGGCGGCGACAAGGGAACTGCTCGCCGCCGCTTGGAAGGCGGTGAAGTAGGGCGGAGCGTCCTCGCCCGCCCATTTCCGTGAGGCGGGGAAACGGAGAGGGGAGAATTATCAATACTGAATATTCAATTTTCAATTCTCAATTGGAGACGGGGAGAAAACGGGAAAGCGGTGGAGCGGTGATGGATTATTTTAAACTTCCAACTCAAAACACAGCGTCACGGTATCACTTGGTCACCGCGTCAACCAAAATGGAATGAACAAATCTCTCAGACGGCGGTTCCCGGGGCCGTCTCCGCCTTGAAAATGCTGGATCCAAGCTGGAGCGCAGGCCGTGGCATCAACTGTTTTTCGGGTTGATTGGGCTACGTAATTCGCACGTGCAGCGGTTTCAGGGTCCATTTTGGCAAAATGGACCTACTTGGCAAAACGGGTCTACGTAGGGCAGAGGATATTTCAATGCAAATAACTAGAAACATAATTCTACCGGCGGGAGAAGTCGAAATCCACGCTGTACGCTCCAGCGGACCGGGCGGACAGAACGTGAACAAGGTGTCCACCACGGCGCATCTGCGCTTCGACATCCGCGCGTCATCGCTGCCGGAGCGCGCGAAAACCGCGTTGCTGGCCTCGCGGGATTCGCGGGTAAACGGCAACGGTGTCTTGGTGCTGAAAGCATCGAAACACCGGACGTTGGTCAAAAACAGAAAAGACGCCTTGGAACGGCTGGCCGCGCTCATCCGATCTGTTTTGGTGAAACGCAAAAAACGCCGGGGGACGAAACCCACCGTCAGAGCGAACGAAAAACGTTTGAAAACGAAATCAAACCGCTCGAAAATAAAACGCCTGCGCAAACAGGCGGTGGCCGATTCGGATTAAAAACTGAATATGCGAGGAAGCCCGCTAAACTAGAATTAAAGACCATTCGAAAAGTTTATCCGCCTGTGGCGGGCCTCTAGAACTCGAATACTATCAGCCTCGGACTGATGGCACTCGAACACACGCGGCGGCGCATAAACTTTTCGAGCAACCTCTAATCAACAATGACAATGGAAACGCACTACGACATATTGGGGATCACGCGCGACTGCGATTTCAAGGCGTTGAAAAAAGCCTATTTTCAGCGAGCCAAGAAATGCCATCCAGACAGGTTCGGCGGCGCGAAAGAGAAAGAGCTCGAGTTCAAGCGTCTGGTGCGCTCATTCGACATCATATCGGATCCTCTCAAACGGAGGGAGTACGACAGTTCGCTTGGGTTGCTCGACGCTGACGGGAATCCGATCATCCCGGTCACGCGGGGATTCAGCGTGATGGACTCGCCGGCCGACGACATATTGGAGGAGCTCATCGTGGGAAACACTCCACCAGAAGACGCGACTCTCGCGACTTTGCTGCGCGATCTTGAACGAACGGAGGTGTTCATAACGTTCCGAGAGGGGAAAACCTGTTATTACGACCGGAAGCTCGGAAAGGCGATGTCGCTATTGAGGAGAGCGGTCTCAACGACGCAACACAATATTCTGTACCGATTCTATCTCGCCAGGGTATGCGTGGCGTCCGGAAACCACTCGACGGCGATCAAACACTACAAACGCGCCATAGCGATCGGAAATACGAGAATTCCCCAGCAACGCCTACTCCGCATACACTCGGAATTGGATACCGTGCGCAAAAAAAAGAGTCCCTGGTGGTTCGGCTTGACCGCTCTTTTCTCCAGCGACATCGACGAGAATCTTTTCGTGGAAACCGAGGAGGCTATGATAGACGAGGCGAATCGAGCGATCGCCAGAATAATGGCTGACGACACGAGAAAATCAAGAAAGGAGTTGACTTGAGCTAATGTTTTATCCCGACATATTCACTTTTTCGTATTTCGGCTTGATAACAGTGGCGATGGCCATCGCGACAGCGACGCATATCCTTTTGAACAAACAAGACGAGCCGACAAGCTCGGTGTTGTGGTTGTTGGTAGCCTTCAGCTTTCCCGGAATCGGCGTGCTGCTCTACCTGATTTTCGGAGTCAACAGAACCCATACGAAAGGATTGAGGGTCGAATTGGCGCGAAAAAAGCTCCACGACACCTTAAACGAAAGAGACACCCCAAGAGAAGAGGAGAGGGAGTTCAACCCGGCTTTCAAAGCCTATGTCTCAACGCTGAGAAAATATGAAGCGACTGCGGAAAACGGCTATCCTCCGCATCAAAAAATGCTCGACAGATTGCTGCCGGACACCACACCGTTGACCGGCAACCGCGTGCGACTTCTCTCAGACGGGACGGAGGCGTATCCCGCAATGTTGGCGGCGATGGAAAAAGCGGAGAGCAGCATACACCTTCAATCATACATCATAATGAACGACACGACCGGCGGCGAACTGTTCGATCTTCTCCATCGCAAAGCGAAATCCGGAGTGAAAGTGAAAGTGCTGTACGACAGGTTCGGCAGTTGGGCCGCCTTCTCGACGTTTTTCTTCTCGAAGTTTCTACACGGCACACCCAATATGGAAATACGTCCGTTCTCACTGAAAATGCCATGGACCATCCAGCTCAGAAACCACAGAAAACTTCTCGTGTGCGACGGCCGCGTCGGATTCATAGGCGGAATAAACATCGGCAAAGGCAACATCTCCTCTCCCGGGATAATCGGACAGCACATCCATGACCTTCACTGCGAAATCACGGGATCCGCGGTGGCGGAGATGCAGTTCTTGTTTCTGCGCGACTGGCATTGCACATCGGAATGCGACCCGCGCGAATTAGTGAAACCCGAACATTTTCCGGAGGCGGTCCCAGCCGGCGACTCGATCGTCAGATTGGTCGCCTCCGGCCCCGGACAAAGCTTCGAGGCGGCCGAAATGCTGCATATGACCGCCACGGCCACCGCCGAAAGCAGTATTTGGATTATGACCCCCTATTTCGTACCGGACAAACCTTTCCTCAAGGAGTTGCGAAACGCCGTCGCCCGCGGCGTGGAAGTCAGAATAATAGTTCCCGCCAAAAACAACCACTGGTACATGAAACTAGCGTCAAGCCACCTCTACCCGTTCCTTCTCGAATCGGGAGTGAGGATACTCGAGAAACGCGGAGACTTCTCCCACGTCAAGGCGATGCTGGTGGACGGAAATTGGTGCAGAATGGGTTCCAGCAACTGCGACGTCAGAAGTTTCAAGCTCAATTACGAACTGGACGCGGTGATTGAGGGCGGCAAATTTCCGAACGAGTTGCACGAGCAGTTCATAAAAGAGATGGCGGAAGCCGAAGAGATTTTCATAACCGATATGGATGGAAAAAGCATGCCGCGTCAGCTAATTGAAAGTCTCTGCGCCCTCTTCACCCCGATTCTTTGACCTGAACCCGTAAAAAAATCTCGAAAAAAGCTCAGCGTTGGAAATCTCACTTTAACCCTGTATATTCGCAAACTTGTTTCGCCCATCGGAACAACCACGGTTGAGCGTGATGGCGGCATCCTACGGGACTCTCAAACCAGTGATCGATTAAAACCGTCTTTCCGTAAACGGTTGGAACATTTTAGATATCAACCATCAGGAGGTTCACGTTATGAACTATCGCAAACGATTCACGGTACCATCGACCGCTAAAATCGATTTGACGAAAATCGATCCCGACAGCACAGCCGAGTTCAAATCGAAAAAACACGCATTGGCTAAACTCAATGAGAACACAAAACTCCTCACGGAGTTGCAATACAAGCTCTACGCCGAGTCCAAGCAGTCGCTGCTTATCGTTCTGCAAGCGATGGACGCCGCCGGAAAAGACGGCACCATAAACCATGTAATGGCTCCAATGAACCCCCAAGGTTGCCGGGTATGTGGATTCAAAGCGCCCTCAACCGAGGAAAGAGCGCACGATTTTCTGTGGAGAATCCATAAACAAACCCCTAAAAACGGCGAGATAGTCATTTTCAACCGATCCCATTACGAGGATGTCCTAGTCGCTAGAGTCCACGACCTCGTTCCGAAAAAGATATGGTCGCGGCGATACGAGTTTATAAACGATTTCGAGAAAATGCTTGTGGCGCATAACACGAAAATCGTAAAATTCTATCTGCATATCGATAAACAGGAGCAACTCTCGCGTTTCATGAAACGTTTGGATATCCCGGAAAAACAGTGGAAAATAAGCGATTCGGACTACAGCGAACGAGCATATTGGGAGCAATACCGGGAGGCGTTCGAGGAGGCGTTGTCGAGATGCTCCACCAAACACGCTCCCTGGTACGTCATTCCGGCGAACCACAAATGGTTCCGCAATCTGGCGGTCTCGGAGATTCTGGTCGAAACATTGAAATCCATGCGTATGAGAATACCGGAACCGTCCGTCGATCTGGATGAAATCAGAAAACTCGCGGAAAAGGAGACACGATGAGCGGACAAGACGACTTCATACCTTTTTTCAAACCAAACATAGGCGAGGAGGAGATACGCAGTGTCACGGAGTGCCTGCGCTCCGGATGGCTCACCACCGGAAAATTCGCCAAGACATTCGAAACGGAATTCGCGAGATTCGCGGGTTTCAAGCATGCCGTCGCGCTCAACTCCTGCACCGCCGCGTTGCACCTGGCCCTTGAAGCGGTCGGACTCCGCGAGGGCGAGCTGGTGCTCGTTCCGACACTGACCTTCGCCGCCACCGCCGAAGTGGCGCGCTACTTCAACGCCATCCCCGTATTGGTGGACTCGAACCCCGACGACTTCTGCATGGATATGAACCAAGCCGAGCGAATCGTAAAACGAATACTCGCCGGAGAACCGGTCAAAGGCGTCCCGGAACGCCATAACGGCCCGCGGGCCATCATCCCGGTGCATTACGGTGGACAAACAGCCGACGTTCTGAAATGCAGAGCCCTATGCGACGAGTTTGATCTCGCCCTTGTCGAGGATTGCGCCCACTGTTGCCCGGCGTACTTCAAGGACGACGACAGATGGCGTTTCGCGGGCTCAACCGCCGATATCGCCTGCTACTCATTCTACGCCAACAAAAACATCACGACGGGCGAAGGCGGAATGGCTTTGACCGACAACGAACAATACGCCGACAGAATGCGCGTCATGTCATTGCACGGAATAAGCAAAGACGCCTGGAAACGGTTCTCGAAAGAAGGCTCATGGTACTACGAGATTGTGGCGCCGGGATACAAATACAACATGCCCGACACCGCCGCCGCCATCGGCGTCAACCAGTTGAAGCGGGCTGACGAGTTCCGCGAAGCCCGCGCCAATGTCGCTGAATCCCTCACCGCGGCTTTATCGGGAATCGAGGGGTTGACATTGCCGTCTCAACGCGGCGACGCCATCCACTCCTGGCATCTCTACGTCATATTGATCGACGAGGATGTTTTCGGCCCGCGCGGCGACTTCATTGAAAGGTTGAAGGCCGACGGTATCGGAACCAGCGTGCATTACCTTCCGTTGCATATGCATCCGTACTACATCGAGAAATACGGCTTCGAGCCGAACGATTTTCCAGTGGCGGAATCTCTGTTCGAACGGATGGTATCCCTTCCCATTTATCCCACCCTGACGAAAAAACGAATTGCGAGAATAGCGGATTCCGTGAAATCAGCGCAAGGAGCGAAATCATGACCGAATTCATATACTTCACGGACTCGCATGTCGGCTTGACGGGAACGGGATACCACCAGCAACCGCTGTACATAGAACGGCTGCCGGAGATAATCGAGGCGCTACGCGGATGGCTTGACAAACACGAAAACGCGAAGTTCGCACTCCACGGCGGGGACATGATCGACGAGGCGTCGGCCGAAATAAAATTCAAAACGGATTACGACTACGAAAAGACCTTCGTCCAGGGAAGACCGCGGGATAGACACCTGAATCCGTGAAAAAATCTCGAAAATAAGATTGTTAATCATTTAGGATGCAATATAGTATGAAATATTTCAATTTACCCTGACTGGGCACAGGACTTTTTCGAGATTTTTTCCAATCAGGTTTCAGCCTTTTATTTTGAATAGGAGACAAACGACAATGCCGACATTCACAGTGCAATCAGGATACGACAAAAGCAAAGAAATAGAAATCAAGGAAGGCGTGATGATGATCGGGCGGGAAACGGACTGCGCCATCGTCTTGAGCACCGCCAACGCCTCAAGACACCATCTGAAGGTGACAAACAAGGATGGTAAAGTCGTCGTCGAGGATTTGGGAAGCTCGAATGGCACATTCGTCAACTCGACTCCAATCGCCGAACCGTACCAGTTGAAACACCAGGACGTGATTCAGATCGGAGAGAACATATTCGTGTTCCACGACACCGAAAAACCCTCCGAACCCACATTCGCCGGCCCGATCGACGGGCAAAGCACTTCCGAGTACTACACATTCTCGTTCATGGGCATCGTGATAAAGAAACTCGAGGCTAATCTCAAAAAAGTGATAAAAGGAAAACCCGACGCCATCCGAGACATCATAACCGCGCTTTTCGCGGACGGGCACATACTGGTGGAGGACATGCCTGGCGTAGGCAAAAGCGTGCTCGCCCAGGCACTCGCCAAATCCATCCAGGGAATATACAAACGAATCCAGTTCACTCCCGACATGCTTCCTTCGGATATAACGGGGTTAAGCGTGTACGACCAGAAAACAAAAGAATTCTCCTTCAAGCCCGGACCCATTTTCGGAAACATCATACTAGCGGACGAGATAAACCGCACGACGCCGCGCACCCAAGCCAGTCTGCTGGAATGCATGTCGGAATCATCCATCACAATCGACGGCACCGCACACGTGTTGCCGAAACCGTTTTTCGTGATCGCCACCCAAAACCCCTCGGACTACCACGGCACATACCCTCTGCCGGAACCGCAACTCGACAGATTTCTTATGCGCATCTCAATAGGATATCCATCACCGGAAGTGGAGAAGGAGATATTGAATTCACAACTAAAACACCATCCTTTGAACGACATATCATACGTCGTCAAAGCCATGGACATAATGCAATGCCAAGCGCTCGTGCGCCAAGTTCACATCTCGGACGAGGTGAAAGACTACATCGTGAGAATAGTCGCGGCCACCCGCTCGCATCAAGCGTTGGCGGCGGGATGCAGTCCCCGCGCGTCCCTGGCGCTGATGCGCCTCTCGCAAAGCCTGGCAACCTACTACGAACGCGACTATGTCATTCCCCGCGATGTTCGCGAGCTGGCTCCAGCCGCGTTGGGACACCGGGCGCAACTCAAAGCGGGCTTCAGGGGGAAATGGGCCAACGCCGGCGACGTGATAGCCGAAATACTTGAAACAGTCCCGGTCAAAGGCGAATGACCCCCGACAACGACGCCCCCATTCCAAAACGGCGAGACAACATCCAATCTCCCCTTAAGACACGGCCACTTCAACTTGACCTTATTCCAAGCGTAAAAAAAGAA
>JAADHT010000087.1 GCA_013151705.1 Kiritimatiellota bacterium
TCCTCCGGATTATATTTTGAATTCACTTCATTCTTGGATATTCCGTGTTGGATATTGGATATTTTTTCTTATATTGAACCTAGCTTCGCGCTGTCGGGGGGGCGCGACGGTCACCATTTGATGAGCGAGGCGCCCCAGGTCAAACCCGCTCCGAAGGCTGTGAGGAGAAGGTATTCGCCGCGTTCGATCTGACCGGTTCGGACGATTTCATCCAGCGCTATGGGAATGGAGGCCGCGGAGGTGTTTCCGTATTTGTTCACGTTGATGAATACGTTGCGTTCGGTGAGATTCAGTCGTTTTCCCACCGCTCCTATGATTCTTTTGTTCGCTTGATGGGGTATGAGCCATCGGATGTCGGTCGTCTTCAGACCCGCTTTTTCAAGCACTTCCTTGCATGCCCCGACCATCATATTCACGGCCAGTTTGAAGACCTCCGAACCCGCCATTGTGATGAACTGTTCCCGATTTTTGAGCACCTCCTCGTCTATTGGTTTGGCGGAGCCGCCGGCGGGCACCACGAGAATCTCGGTGTATCGTCCGTCGCATGCGAGTTTCGCGGATACCAAACCCGATGTGTCGTCGTCGCTCCGTTCAAGCACCACGGCGCCTGAGCCGTCGCCGAAGAGAACGCAGGTGTTTCTGTCCGTCCAATCCGTGAGATAAGTTATCTTCTCGACTCCCAGAACGAGCGCTTTCTTGTAGGATGGATTAAAAGTCATCATCGAGTTCGCCACGTCCAAACCGAAAAGGAAGCCGCTGCAGGCGGCTTGAATGTCGAAGCAGACCGAGTTGAACGCCTCGAGTTTGCGTTGGATGTAGCAGGAGGTGCTTGGAAATGGTTTGTCGCCGCTGACCGTGGCGACTACCATGAGGTCTATCTCATCCGCATTCACGCCGGACATCTCCAAGGCTCTCTGGCAGGCTTTCAAGGCTATATCGGATGCAGCCTCGTCCTTCGCTCCCACGTGTCGCTCCTCGATTCCGGTGCGGGTGCGTATCCACTCGTCGCTCGTATCGACCATTTTCTCCAAATCGAAATTCGTAAGCACCTTTTCCGGCGCGTATGAACCAGTTCCCAAAATCTTGACGCTCATCGTATGACTACTCCTGAAAATAAAATCAATTTCCCTCGGCGCGGGTCATCCCGCGCTGATCCCGGCCTCGGCTATGGCTTCCGTTATATTTTTGTTTATTCCGAATTTCACGGATTCCTCGGCCACTCTGATCGCGTTTCTTATGGCTCTAGGGGATGACGAGCCATGTCCGATGACGCAAATGCCGTTCACTCCCAAGAGCCTGGCACCACCGTATTCCTCGGCATCCCCTATCTCCTTGAGTTCTCTGAACGCGCTTTTCATCAAGATGGCGCCGGTTTTGCGGATGGGGTTTTTTGAAAGGGCCTCTTTGAGCCAGTACATGCTGGCTCTGGCCATTCCTTCAGTGGCCTTGAGAAGAACGTTCCCCACGAAACCGTCGCACACGACCACATCGGCGGCTTTGTTGAAAAGAGTGTTTCCTTCGACGTTGCCAATGAAATTGAGAGGCATGTCGGAGAGTATTTTAAATGTCTCTTTGGTCAAATCGTTGCCTTTGACATCCTCCTCGCCCACACTCAATAATCCTATTCGGGGGCGGAGCGTGCTGAACGCGAGTCTCGCGAATGCCTCTCCCATAACCGCGAACTGCGCTAGATGCATGGGTTTGCAGTCGATATTCGCGCCGGCATCCAGAAGAATGAAAGGCCCTTGGGTCGCCGGCATTATTATGGCGATGGCGGGGCGGTCGACTCCCGGGAGCATTTTCATTCGGATTTTCGTCGCGGTGACGGCGGCGCCCGTGTGGCCGGCGCTCACGACGGCGTCGGCTTTGCCCTCGCTGACGAGAGTGGCGGCGACGGTTATGGAGGAGTCTTTTTTAGATCTTATGGCCGCCACCGACGGATCGTCCATGTTGACGACTTGTTCGGTGTGGACGACCGTCAGCTGAGGATTTTTAGCTATATGGAATTTTTTAAGGAAAGGCAGCATCGCTTTTTCGTTCCCGACAAGCGCTATCTGAACTCCCGGCAACCGTTTAAGAGCTTCGGCCACACCCTCCACTACGACGGCGGGAGCGTTGTCCCCACCCATTCCATCTACGGCGATTCTCATTGTCTTTTCCCCATTCGCATCCCCGCTCCGCCTCGATTTGAAACTTCGACAGACGAACGTAAGCGGGTGCGGATTATTGATTTCAACGCACTGGCGCTGTCATCGGAAGCGCTACTCTTTGATAGTCAACACCTGTTTTCCTTTGTACATGCCGCAAGAGGGGCAGACTCGGTGGGAGACTACCGGCGCTCCGCATTCGGAGCATTTGTTCACTTGCACTCCTTTGTAGCGGTTCGCCGCCTTGCGTTGGCGGCTTTTCATCTTCGAAGTCTTTCTTTTTGGTACAGCCATGATGTTTTCTCCATAATAAAATCATCGTATTCCAAATACTGCTCCACGGACGCGTTCGACGCGGGGAGCGGCGCGGTCGCGTTTCAAGCCGCGTCCGCCTTTCAAAAGAAAAATATACGCTTTTCCTGAAAAAGCCAGTGGGGAAGTTAATAAAATCCTGTTTTTTCCTTTGCTGCTCCGTAATTTTTTCCTTATTCGAAGGTTGAACATTCGAATTAACGGTGTAGTTTCGTTCCGGTTCTGTGTTTTACTTGCTGCATGTTTAAGTTTGTGTGTGAAATTTGACCGCGGGGTATGTGATGATAACGAAACGGAATCTGGTTTTTCTAGGGGCTCCAGGTGCGGGAAAGGGAACGATAGCCCAAATTCTTTCCGAGAAAGAGGGTTTGGTGCATATTTCCACTGGAGACATTTTCAGGAACGAGATAAAAAACGAGACCGAGCTCGGAAAGAAGGCGAGGCATTACGTTACGACCGGCGGTCTGGTTCCCGATGATCTGGTTGCGGAGATGGTGGCCTCGCGACTCGCCGAGGGCGATTGCGCCACGGGATTCATACTCGATGGTTTTCCGAGAACCCTGCCGCAAGCCGACTTGTTCGAGACGGCTTTGGAGAAAATCGGACGAAAAATAGATTTGGTCGTCCTTTTCAACGCTGGCGAGGAGTTGTTGCTGAAGCGTTTGACAGCCAGGATAATATGCAAGCAATGCGGCTCCAATTTCAATAAGATTTTCATGCCTCCTGAAAAAGAGGGGATTTGCGACAAGTGCGGAGGCGAGCTTTATCAACGTACGGACGATTCGCTCGAAACGGCGAAGGAAAGACTGGAAATATACAACAAACAGACTGCGCCGCTTGTCGGCTACTATAAAGAAAAAGGATTGTTGGCCGAGGTCGATGGTTCCCTTGGAAAGGACTCCACCACGCCGCTTGTTATGGAGGTGGTTTCTTGAGGTCCGAGAAAGAGCGTGTAATCAATCCCGAATCCAGCATCGACGAGATACGGCTCGCCGCCCGCGCGGCGGCGGATGTGAGAGACAAGCTGCCTCAGATGATTCGCCCTGGGATGACCACAAAGCAGATAGATGATTTGGCGGCGATGCTGATAGCCGCCAGTGGAGGTAAAAGCGCTTTTTTTGGGTACAAGGGATATCCAGGGCAGATTTGCATATCGGTGAACGACGAGGTGGTGCATGGCATCGGCTCTCCGGCGCGGAGAGTCGAGCACGGTGATGTTTTGAGCCTCGACATAGGAATCGAATTGAACGGATTCATCGGCGACAACGCTACCACGATGGTGGTGGGCGGGACGGTTCCGTCGTCGGACGTCCAGCGTCTTTTGGATGGAACGCGTGAGGCTTTGGAGAAGGGGGTGCGCTCGGCGTTGGCGGGAAACCGCGTGAGAGACATAAGCGCCGCCGTTGAGAAAACGGCCAAACGGTACAAACTGGGAATAGTCCGCGAATATGTCGGGCATGCATGCGGGAGAAACCTCCATGAACCGCCTGAGATTCCCAACTACGCGGTGCGCGACAGAGGACCGGAGTTGCGTCCCGGAATGGTATTGGCCATAGAGCCTATGCTCAATTTGGGTGGAAAAGATGTCGTGACCGACAAAGACAAGTGGACGGTTAGAACGCGCGATGGGAGCATTTCCGCGCATTTTGAACATATGGTACTTGTAACAAACAACAAACCGGAGATTTTAACGTGGCTAAAGACGTAATAACGATCGAAGGCACCGTGAAGGAGGTTCTCCCCAACACCAACTTCAAAGTTGAGTTGGAGAACGGACACGAGGTGCTGGCGCATATCAGTGGAAAGATGCGCCTTAATTTCATTCGGATCATTCCGGGCGACACGGTGGTGATGGAGATGTCGCCCTACGATTTGACGAAAGCGAGAATCACGTATCGCAAGAAATGATCAAGGAGCTTTCGATGCCTGAATCGAATCGTAACGAAGGAGATGTCGCCGCTATCGACAGATTGTGCTCGGCGTACGTCGATGTGAAGACGGAAATGGCGAAGACCATACATGGTCAGAGCGAGGTTATCGAGAAACTCGTGATATGCGTCCTTTCCGGAGGCCATGCGTTGCTTATGGGGGTTCCCGGACTCGCGAAAACTTTGATGATCCGCTCGCTGGCGGATTTGATGTCCCTGGATTTCAGCCGGATACAATTTACTCCCGACCTTATGCCGGCGGACATCACCGGAACCGAAATCCTTCAAGACTCCGACCAACCCGGCAAAAGAGCCTTCGAATTCGTGAAAGGCCCCATTTTCGCGAACATAATCCTCGCCGACGAGATAAACAGAACCCCTCCCAAAACCCAGGCGGCTCTTCTGCAGGCGATGCAGGAGCACGAAGTTACGGCCATGGGGCGTACTTTCGAATTGGACGAGCCGTTTTTCGTTTTGGCCACTCAAAACCCGATAGAGCAGGAGGGCACCTATCCGCTTCCTGAAGCGCAACTAGACAGATTCATGTTTTTCATTAAAGTCGATTATCCGTCGTTCGACGAAGAGTTGGCGGTCGCTCGCACCACCACCGGGTCCGCCACGCAGTCAATCGAGCGGATAATGAGTGGAGATGATATCATAGCCTATCAGAATCTCGTTAGACGAGTTCCCGTTCCCGACCATATGTACGAACACGTCGTCTCGCTCGTCAGAAAAACCAGACCCAGCTCGAAGGAGGCTCCCGAATGGATCAACGGGCTCGTTACTTGGGGCGCCGGTCCGAGAGCCGTTCAATATCTGATTTTGGGAGCCAAGGCGCACGCCGTTCTCAACGGGGACTATATCGTCGGAAAAGAGAATATAGACGCCATCGCCAAAGAAGTCCTGACGCACCGGATACTCCTCAGTTTCCATGCCGAGACCGAGGGAGTGACATCCGAGGACATCATCGACAGGCTTTCCGCCGAGACCAGTGTTGGCTGAAGGCGCCGCGGCTCTATAATCCCGCATGATTGAACACCTATCTTTCAACTGGGAAGATTGCGGGCGTCGTTGGTACCAAATAAAAAGCGGCGCGGGGCCGCCGCGTCCGCTTGGCGGGTAAACTCCAAACTTGTCAGCTTCTAGCTGAGACGGCCCCGTCGTCGTTAATCCGCGCGTTAGCGCTTTGGAGTGCGAGCCTCCTGTCTCGCTTTCTATTGGAAAATGAGGATAATTGATTCAACTATCAAGGACAGCCACGGTGGAGATCCCGCGGCCGTCGCGCGCGGGCTTGGTTTGACCACCGTCCCCGCTGTGGAATTGGATTTCAGCGTGAACGTCAATCCGTTCGGAATACCGCTCCGCTTGGAGCGGGAGTTCCTGGCGATGCCGTCTGACGAACTGACACGCTATCCCGAGCCGCATGCGGAATCGGCGACCACGAGATTCGCGGAATCACGTTCATTGCCGCCTGGCGAGCTCCTTCTGGGCAACGGCTCCATGGAGTTGTTTCAACTGTTTCTGCTCGCCTTGACGCCACGGAACGCATGTTGCGTCGCTCCCTGCTACAGCGGATACGCCGAGGCGTGCCGAAGCGCCGGAGTCGATTTGCGCGTCGGACACAACGCCGAGGCCAAATCTGATTTCGCTGTTTACCTCTCCGAATTAAAGGTGTTCGACGGGGAGATGTTGTTTTTAGCCTCTCCGAACAATCCCACCGGCGTTACAATTCCACCTCGTGATATTTTGGCGTTCGCGGAAGATAATCCCGCCGCCTTCGTCGTGCTCGACGAGTCTTTTGTCGATTTCCTGCCCGACCGCGATGAGAAATCACTTTTTTCGACGGAGCGGATTCCCGCGAATCTCGCTGTTGTCAAGTCGATGACCAAGTTCCACGCCATTCCGGGGGCGCGTCTCGGCGTTATGCGGGCTTCGGAGGAGGTTGTCGCGAAAGTCGCGGCCGCGCAGCTGCCTTGGAGCGTTAACGCCGTCGCGCAGCGTTTGGCCGACGCTATGCGCGGGGATGACGACGACGAGCGTTTTCGCGTGGCGGTTGAAATCCGCGAACTTCGCGGGCGTTTTGTCGAATCGCTGGAGAAAATCCTCGCCAGTCCGCTTCGGACGGAGCGGAACTCATCGACATTCCATCCCGCTTTGAAGGCATATTCCGGCGAAGCGAATTTCATACTTTGCGAGATTCGCGGCGAGGCCGGTCCCCGGACGGCCGAGTCTTTGCAGCGGAAGTTGTTGACAAAGGGGATTCTCATACGTTCGTGCGCGAATATCGCGGGATTGGGGGAGCGTTTTTTCAGATTGGCCGTGAAAAAAGAGCGGGAAAACGCGATTCTAGCGGAAGCCTTATGCGAGGCGTTCAACGCTCCAAGAGGGGAGGGGGGCGGAACCACAAAACCGGGAGCATCCGCAAGTTTCGCGGAAAACGGCGACGGGATGGCGGCGAAAAGGCGGTATCGGCCGATTATGGTGCTTGGCACCACGTCGGACGCCGGGAAAAGCTTGGTCGCGGCCGGACTTTGCCGCTATTTCGCGAAAAAAGGTGTCAAAGTCGCTCCGTTCAAGGCGCAGAACATGTCGTTGAACTCGTACGTAACGCTGGACGGCCTCGAGATGGGGCGGGCGCAGGTTGTTCAAGCGCAGGCGGCGGGAATCGAGCCGACTGTCGATATGAACCCCGTGCTTCTCAAGCCGGGCGGCGACGACGGTTCGCAGGTGGTGGTCAACGGAAAACCGATGTTCGATGCCACGGCCAAAGAATACTACGCGGCCAAACGCGAGGTCCGCGCCGCCGCGTTCGCCGCGTTCGACCGCTTGGCCGAGGAGTACGAGTTGATTGTGCTCGAAGGAGCCGGCAGTCCCGCGGAGATAAATCTTCAGGACGATGATTTCGTGAACACGGCGATGGCGGAACGCGCGGGAGCCGACTGCGTTCTGGTCGCCGACATCAATCCAGGAGGAGTGTTCGCTTCGATCTACGGTACGGTGTCGCTGATTCCGTCGCGGCACCGCCGTCTGCTGAAAGGCATCGTGATAAACAAATTCCGCGGGGACGAGTCGCTTCTGGATTCCGGAATCAAGGATATCGAGCGTTTGACGGGGATTCCCGTCCTCAAAGTTCTGCCTTATTTCCGGAATCTGACGATCGAGGAGGAGGACGCCATGTCTTTGGAAGGCGCCGACCGAGGATGCCGACCGGACGATCCCTCGAAAATCGACATCGCCGTGGTCAGGTTGCCGAGAATCAGCAATTTCACGGATTTCCTGGCCTTGGAGAACTCTCCGGGGGTGGCTGTCAGATACGTGTCCGATCCGCGGAAGCTTGGGAGTCCGGATCTGATAATCATTCCAGGCAGCAAAAACACCATCGCCGACATGCGGTTTCTCCGCGAATCCGGTTTCGAGAACCGTCTGAACGCGGCGCGGAATTCGCGGATTCCCGTTTTCGGAATATGCGGCGGCTACCAGATGCTCGGAGAGAAGATAAGCGACCCGGAGGGAGTGGAGAGCGGCGACCGCGTGATTCGCGGACTCGGTTTCCTGCTTTCGGAGACGACCTTGACCAACGGGAAGGAGTTATCCAGAGTTTCGGGCGAGATTCGAAATCTGCCTTTCGCTTCCGCCGGAACCCGTTTCATAGGATACGAGATACATATGGGCGAGACGCGGCCGGTCGGAGAGAATGTTGACGATGGTCCGCCCGCTCCGATTTTGGTGACGAGTCGTGGTGGGGAAAGCGTCAGCGAGTTTCGCGGTGGAGTTTCGGACGACGGGCCGGTTTTCGGTTGCTACGCGCACGGATTCTTTGACGAGGAGAGCGTGAGGACTCCATTGCTTTCTTGGCTTTCGGACCGCGCGCCCGGGAAAAACATTTGCGGCGAAGCTTCATTCGATCCGGTGGCCGAGCGCGAACGCTCGTTCGATTTGCTGGCGGAGCATTTGGCGGAGGTGGCGGAGTTCCTGCTGATGCCGCTTTGAAAACGCTTCCCGCACTCCCGCCGGGGAGGAGCGCTTGAAATTGAGGCTGAGTTTTTTTGTTCGTATCCACGCTCCGCTGAATTATCGCGGGTCCAGGTGTAATTTCACCGCAATCTCAAGCGGTTGGATGGGATTTAGTGAAAAGCGTTTTTTTGAACATCGAACGCTCAACTCCGAACTTCGAACCGAAGATGGAGTGGAGGCCTGTTTGACGTTTGATGTTCCCGTTTCAACGCCAGAGCCGGTTGCATCTATTGTTTCAGGGCTGTAAGCCCGTGATTCCGAAGCCCAGGGTGAAGCCCTGGGTTGTGGCACACGTTCCAATTACAGGGCTGAAGGCCCGAAACAAAATCGTGGCGTTCGATGTTGGACGTTCGGTGTTCGACGTTCCAGCGACAGCCGGTTGAGTTCACTTGACGCATACGGGGTGAATGGACTTCGTTCGAATAGGGTATGTTTGATTCTTGAGCGCTGTATGAGGTGGTGTTGATGAGACGGGTTGGAGTGGAGGATGTTGAACCGCTGGTTCGTCAGGCGAACTATTTCAAGCTTTCCGGCGGAGAGCGGAGCTGGGGGCCGCGGAGCATTTCCGATTACGAATTGATTCACATCGCGGCTGGAGATTTCGCCTACGACAACCTTGAGACGGGAGAAAGTTTTTCAGTTCCCGAAGGGGCCACCCTTTGCATTCCGCCGGCCGAGCGGCATCTGTTTCGCATGGTCGCCGAGCGTCCTTACGGCTCGATTATCGCCTGCGTTCACTTCGAACTGCTTGGAAACGGCACCCGTGTGAACGGCGACTATATTCCCGAGCCCGAGCCGCCGTTGATCACGCTGACCGACGGCTCGGTTCCGATACACCAACTGTTCAGGAACTGTCGGGACGTCTTCGAGAGATATGGACCGCGGCGCGACGCGTTGCTCAGCGTGATGCTGAAGGAGATATGGTTGCGTCTGTCGGAGTTTTGGAGCGGCGAACCCCATAGTATTGTTGCGAAACGCACCGAGGCAATGTTGGGTTTCATTCGCGAAAACGCTCCCCGCGTCGTGTCGAGGCGCGAACTCGGCGGGCGTTTCGGCTTGACACCCGAGCATGTGAACGCTATTTTCAAGAAGGAGCTCGGGATGACCCCTACGGAGGTTTCGCATCGGATACGAGTCAACTTGGCGTGTGGATATATTCAGGAGGATGGGCTGTCGCTGCAACAGACCGCCGAGAAATGCGGATTCCGCGACGAGTATCATTTCTCGCGGGTTTTCAAGAAGGTGATGGGGATTCCTCCCGGAAAGTTCGCCGGCAGATGAACCGCGGCGACGGGCGGAAGACGCGCCTCATCCGCCGCAACCCAAAGGGAGGCAATCCCTTATGGCGGCATGCGACTTTTTTAAAGCGGGTGCGACGCTCGGCATCGCGCGCCGCTTTGAAAAATCCACCTACCGCTCATAATGGGATGTCGCGCGGTCGTTCAGACTTTCGCAATTGGCTCGGAAGAATGTCCAATAGCCGTCGGCTGGCAAATTCAACCACCAGGAGATTGCGGAGCGATAACGAATATCCAACAAGAAATATCCAATGAACAAGTAGGTAGAGGGAGGGTAATATCCAACATGACGGGTGAGGAAAACATTC
>JAADHT010000250.1 GCA_013151705.1 Kiritimatiellota bacterium
TGCCTGACGGAACGAGGCACATGCGCAATTCTCTCGGCGTGGTTGTGATCGAATCGGACGACGCAGGTTCCATCCCAGCCGAGGTGGACTATCTTTTCAAAGGAAGGAAAGAGTGGGAGGAGCACTACAGGCATCGCTTCGAGTTCCGTGAGGAACGCGTTACCGAAGCTATGGTCCGCGTCGGAGACAAATCGTTGAAATGGAGTGAGGGAGGTCTCGAGCTTCTTCAAAACGACGGGCATGATGAAATGCTGGCTATATACTGCGGAAGCCTCTTCGGGCAGATACGCAATTTCATCGGCGTGGAGAACGTGAGTTATCTCTTCGCGGACGACGAGGAACTCTACGACGAGATAATCGACACCGTGGCCGAATGCTGCTATCAGTGTGTGAAATACGTTTTGGATGCCGGCGCGAAGTTCGACTTCGGTCATTTCTGGGAGGACATCTGCTTCAAAAACGGCCCGTTGGTCATTCCTTCGGTGTTCGAGGAGAAAGTTGGGCCGCACTACAAACGGATAACCGAACTTCTCCACCAGCACGACATCAATTTGGTGTCGCTCGATTGCGACGGAAAAATAGACGCGCTCATCCCGACTTGGCTGAACAACGGCGTTAACGTCATGTTTCCAATAGAAGTGGGAACTTGGGACGCGAACATCGCGGATTGGCGCGCCGAATACGGGCGGGATCTCCGCGGAGTCGGCGGCATGCGCAAACACGTTTTCGCCGAAGGCCGCGACGCGGTCGACGCGGAAGTGGAACGGCTGAAACGGCTCGTCGAGCTGGGCGGTTACATTCCCTGTCCCGACCACCGCATCGCTCCCGACGCCGAGTGGGACAACGTGATGTACTACTGCGAGCGACTGCGAACGATATGAGGAAGACGGGCACAACGGACGTGGCAGGGTGAGCGGGGGAAGGGATGGGAAGCGCTCCGGCCGCGGACGGGTGTCGTCATTTTCTCCAGAAGGTTGGCAGGATGACCACCAACACGGTGTAGACCTCGAGGCGGCCGAGAAGCATGGCGAGCGTCAACAGCATTTTGGCCGACGGCGCCAGCCATGCGTATGTGCTGGCGGCTCCCACGCCGCCTATTCCAGGGCCGATGTTTCCAAGCGCCGCGATCGACGCGGATGTCGCCGTGGCGAAGTCCATTCCCGGATAACACGACAGGATGAGAGCGAAGAAAACGAAAAGAGCGACGAACAAAAAGAAAAATCCGAGAACTTTGTGCAGCGTCTCACCACCGACCCGCTTGCCGTTCAAATGCACGTTCGACACCTCGCGGGGGAAAAGAGAGCGCCTGACTTGAGTTACGCCGTATTTCAACAGCAAAAGAAACCGCGAGACTTTCATTCCACCGCCCGTGGAGCCGCCGCATCCGCCGATGAACATCAAAATGACCAGCAGAAGCGCGGCGTAGGAGGGCCAGACCGCGAAATTCGCGGTGCAAAACCCCGTCGTTGTCAAAATGGAGACGACTTGGAAAGACGCGTAGCGGAGGCTTTCGAAAAGGGTCGGGGGCACCTCGGCGCCGGTCGTTGTTATTATCGGGGCGGACGATGTCGCCAAAGCCAAAGTGATGGTGGCTATCGCTCCCAAAGTTATGAAGAGATACCACTTGAACTCCTCGTCGGAGAAGTGAAACAACGGCTTTCCCCTCAAAGCCCTATAGTGCAGGACGAAGTTTCCGCCGGCTAGAAACATGAAAAGCGTTATCACCGCGTCGACATAGACGCTGCCGTACGCCCCCACGCTCGCCTGTTGAGTCGAAAACCCTCCGGTGGCCATCGTTCCGCAGGTGTGGCACCAAGCGTCGAACAAAGGCATTTTCGGCAACAGCAGGAGTGTTTCGCATATTGAGAGGAGCAGGTACACCCCCCAGAGGATTTTCGCGGAACTCGCTATTTTCGGCGTGAGCTGGTCGGAGGTTGGTCCTGGAACCTCGGCGTTGTAGAGCTCCTGACCACCGATGCCGAGAAACGGAATGATGGCGAGCGAGAGCACCACTATTCCCATACCTCCCAGCCAGTGCGTCATACTTCTCCAGTAGATGAGACCTTTCGGCAGATGGGCTATTCCGAGCGGCAACTTGGAGCCCGAACGCAGGAGAAGCGTGTTGTCCAAGACGCTTGCTCCGGTGGTGGTGAAGCCCGACATCGTCTCGAAAAAGGCGTCGTACCAGTAAAGGTCGGCAATCAAGACGAATGGAATGGAGCCGAACGCGGCGGCCGCTATCCAGCCGAACGTGACTATTCCGAACCCCTCGCGTTTGCCCAGTCGGTATCGCTTCACGCGACTGAGGGCAAACGCCAGAATTCCGGCGATGATCGCGACGGCCGCCGAGGCGGTCAGCTTCCAGACGACATCGGGGGGATCGCCCATCATCCAGGCGACGGGAGCCGCCGAGAGGATGAACAGGCCGATCACGACGGTCAAGGCCGCCACGACATTTACAACTTGGCGGATGTTCATGATATCAACTTGCCCAATTTACGCTCCACCTCGCGGGATGTCACAGCCGCTACGATATCTCCGGCGAGAAGCTTCAAATCTCCGGCTGGAGTCAGAATCTCGTCTCCGCGGAAAACCATCGATAGGACGCAGGAGTCCGGGAAGTCGCATTCGCCGATGAATTTGTCGGCGACTTTTGATTTCTCGCCCACCGCGAATTCGGAAACGCATGCGTCGGCTCGGTGGAGAATAGCGCTTGTGTGTACTCTGTTTATGGTTGAAATGTATCTCAAAATCGAATTTCCGGCCACCAGCCAGCGACTAAACCCGGTGTCGAGCACGTTCATCCGAGGCACCAAATCGACGTATTCAACCTTGTTCGTGACCGCGACAACCTTCCGCGCTCCCATTCTTTTTGCGAGAATGCAACCAAGGATGTTGCTCTCGTCGTCGTCGCCGGCCGCGATGAAGGTGTCGCACGCCTGTATGCCGGCCTCGTCCAACACGTCGCGCTCGCTTGAATCACCGTTAATCACCATCATTTTGGAGTTCAAATCATCCAGCAGACGTTCCGCGTTCGCCCTGTCGCGCTCTATCAGGCGCGATTCGAATCCCTTGTCCGCGACGCGCGCGGCGATTCCGGCGGCGAGAGTCGAATCGCCCGCCACGATCACCAATGAGATTTCTTCGGTGCCGGGAGATGCCCAACGAATCATGGCGTCAACTTGCTTAACGCAGCCCGCCACATACAATTCGTCGCCTTCCCTAACAAGCGTATCGCCGCGCGGAGCGATTAATTCCCCGTTTCTGACTAGCGCGGCGAACCTTACGGATCGTATCAATGCTGGTTCCGGAAAATCTTTGAGCATTATTCCGTTCAACGGGGATTTGGCCTCGATTCTGAAATCCGTTATCAGCGCGTCGCCATGACTGAAGGTGATTCTGTCCAAAGTCGCGGTATTGTCGAGAACGTCCAACACTTTGTCCACGCAATGCTCCTGTGGAATGGCTACATGGTCGATTCCCATCGAGTCAGGCGTGAAACCCGACTCGGTGTCAAAATATTTTTCGGACGCCAATCTGCAAATAATATGCCCTGCTCCGAGTTCGCGGGCCATGCGGCATGTATGGAGGTTGACGGAATCACTGCTTCCAACGGCGATGAAAATGTCGAAATCCTCCGTCATAGCCTCTTTGAGAGTTTTGAAATGGGCGGCGTCACCGGTGAGAGTCATCACGTCCAGTTTGTCGCGCAGACGGGAGAGCGTCTTCGACGAGGTGTCGATCACGGTGACATCATGTTTGTCGTTGCAAAACGTCTCGGCTAGAAACCGCCCGAGCGTTCCGGCTCCAACTATTCCGATTTTCATACATTCTCCCATCGCTAAGCTTCTCATTGACACCGCCGTCCCGCGGATTTCGCCGACGGGAGCAATATAGTTCGAAGAGGCGAAAAATCTAACGCGGCGGCAAATTCCCGCATGAGGATGTCAAATGGGAAACGGGACGCGTGTTTCCATTGGAGGTTGGAATCACGTCGGACGGTCGCTTTTTGTGACGACGTGGTCCGGGAATTTGTCCAACAGACGTTGTTTCTTCCATCTCCATCCCCAAGCGATATGGAAGAACACCGCGCCTAGGAACAGCGCGCAGAAGGTGATGAAAACCGAGTCCCCGTATCTGGTGTAGAACGTCAGGCGGGGGTTCACCGGCAACTCTATCGCGAAAGTCGCGAATCCACGGCTTTTTCCGACAGGATCGGAGGACAATGAGCCGTCGGGATTGCGTTTGGTCGTGACGGAGTCCGCGATGAAGCCGTTTTGGAGTATGAGGCAGCTGCCGCTGTTGTTTCCAGCTCTGATGATGGGTAGGCGGGTCTCCACCGCCCTCATAACGGCGTTCGCCAAATGCTGCTCCGGCTCCGAGCTGGTGGGATACCAGGCGTCGTTCGACACCACGATTATGAGGTTGGCGCCTTTGAGAGCTAATTTTCTCGTTATTTCCGGAAACACGTCCTCATAGCATATGCATGCGCCCGCCTTGACCCCGTTTTTGATGTTGAACAATGTGATTCTCTTGCCGGGAGTGAGGTCGCGTCCCATGCCGAACGCTTTTTTCAGCGCGGGATAGTATTCACCGTAGGGGGTGTATTCCCCGAAGGGAACCAAGTGCATTTTGTGATATTTGTCCACTATTCTCGAATTTCCATCCAAGAGAAAAACGCTGTTGTGGCACGGAAGTTTCTTCAAAGGCGTGGCCGGAAGCGTCTCGTAGTCGAAATCGATGGTTCCAAACATAAGGGGGATGCGGCTTTCGCGTTGGAGTTTCTCTACGGTGTATCTGTAGAATTTTCCGAAGGCTCCGGGACTTCTGTAGTCTATCGGCACCGCTGTTTCCGGCCATATGACCAAATCGGGTTTGTTCAGCATGGCCAACCGCGTGAGTTCGGCGTATGTTTTTAGAGCGTTCTCGGCCTGGCCGGGTTTGGGGATTCGGCATTGCGCGATATCGCCTTGGACGACCGTGGCCGCGAGTTTCGCGGTTTTCACGGACTTCGGTCGTTTGGCGCCGACCGGGACGCGGTATTTCAACATCGACGACACGCCTGTCAGCACGGAGGCCATAAGAAGAACCATGCCTGCCGCCATCGGCCAGGGCCGGATGTATTTTCCCGTCGATATCGTGTCGCGAATGTCGCGGACCGTCATAGCCAAGGCTATGTTGAGGAAAAGAATCACGAAGCTTACGCCATATTGTCCGGTGTATTCGCAAATCTGTATGACCGGGAGGTTTTTCCACTGGGTGACGGCGGCGAAGTTCCAAGGGAATCCGGTGAAAACCCAAGAGCGGATCCATTCGAGGAAACACCAAAGAACGGCCACCGCGGCGCAAAGGAGAATTCTACGCCACTGTTTCGGGCGATAGTTGGATTCCGCCTCGCTTCCCCGCATTTGGATTTCGGTGGGAATGAGAATCCAGCGGTTGAAAACGGGAATGAGAAGACACCATATCGCCGGAAACGCGGCGAGAATCAATGCTAAAACAAAAGGAATGGCGGGTTCTATCTCCCGCAACCAGAAAAATGCCGACACCGAATGCGCGTATCCCCAAAGGAACCCATATGCGAAGGCTTGGCGCGGACGCAGGCCTCGGACCACCAGAAAAAGCGGAGCCAAAGCGAACCATGCGGTGAAAGACCAATTCAGAGGAGGAAAGGCGGCCGAATAGAGCAGCGCCGAAGTAATTATAACGATCAATTCGAGAAGTGTTTTTTTGCGGCTTACCAACCATGCCTCGTTGCCGGCGCGCGTCGATTTGGCGTCGGATATCGGTTTTTCGACTTTTTCCTCGTTCATCGCGTTTTCAAGTTTCATTGTTTTGTTTTTCCGTTTTCACTGGGTTGCGGACATCCGCGCGACAACCAACATCTAATTAGACCCTGTTCGAAAAGGCTTGCCCGCCTCCGGTGTGGTTTACCCGAACGCCCGAGGCGCGTAAACCCGGGGCTGTACTCCAAAGATTTTCCGAGCGCGCGGCATTACAACAACGTTTCCAATCTGAATCCTCAAGCTAAACGACTACGAAGATTGGAATTCGAGTCATTCGAGTTTTAGAGGCTTTTCTCAATCACCGCCCAAAGCTGGCGGCCAGACCGCGTAGAAGCCGCTTTTGACGGAGCCCAGGGTTTTCAAAGCACCTACATCCAACAACGACATCGAAGGAGTCGCATCCGATTGCGACGTGTTGTTGTAGAGATTGTCGTTCGGATATCTGTTCCTGCGATATACGACGACTCTCGCATCCTTTCCCAGACGGGCGAGTCCGCGGCATTCCGCGATTGCTTCGTCCAGATAGCATATTTTGTCCACAAGCCCGATTTTCCTCGCGTCTTCGGCCAAAAAAACTCTCGCCGTCTTCACTACCGCGAGATTCGCGGGAGTGAGGCGGCGGTGTTTTTGGACTAACGAAATGAAGCGCTCGTTCAGTTTGTCTATGACATCCTGGAAAAGTCGCTTCTCCTCCTCGGTCGCTTTTCTGAATGGAGACCCCATATCCTTGTTCGTTCCGGATTTCGTGACATCGACGGAAAGCCCCAGCTTCTTCATCAAACCCGAGAAACCGGGGCGCATGAAAATCACCCCCACCGAACCGGTCACCGTCGTCGGATGGGCGGTGATGAGGTCCGCTGGCAGGGCCGCCATATAACCACCTGAGGCGGCGACGTCCATCATGGACACGACGATGGGATTGCCGGTGCGGCGCTTGTAGTTCATCAATTCGTGATAGAGGATGTCGCTGGCGGTGGTCAATCCTCCCGGAGAATCAATTTTGAGCAGAAGAGCCTTGATACGGGAATCCGATTCGGCCTTCCTTAATTGGGCGACCACGTTTTCCAGCACGCCTGGTTTTTCTCCAAGTAGCGAAACCTCGTTGCGGCCCGAGATGATTCCCGTAATGTCGACGACGAGGATTTTCGAGGAATCCGAACCGGAAATGGTGAATTCCCGGAGCGCCGCCGATTTGTCGGTGAACAATTTCAGCTTCAATGTCGCGCAACCGGATGATAAAACCAACAGCGCGAGCAAAATCGTCGCCTGTAAATTGAATTTAAGCATGTGGAATCACTCCTTTTTTAATTTTCATCACATATGAAATCATTTGTTCCAAACTCTGAAACTCTGTTTTTCATCGGCTCTTTTGATTCAATTACGGGGCGGAGGATTGGATTCGTTTATTTTGTCGCGGTCCGGCATCGCTGGTTTCCTCCGAATTGACTTCCTGCCGTTTTGGCCGCCGCTTCGAGGTTGGCGTTTCGACGCGTCCGCGGTGGACAACGAGGCGGCGATCTCTTTTTTCGACAGCATTCGCCATTGTCCGACGGGCAGGTCGTCCACTCGGAGATTTCCGACGGCGACTCGCTTCAATACAACCACCTTCACTCCAGTCGTGGCGACAAGTCTGCGAATTTCGCGTTTTTTCCCCTCGTTCAGCACGAATTCGTACTCTTTCGCTTTCAGTTTGGATATGGATACGGGCTTGAGGAATTCGCCGAAATCTCTAATGCCGGAGCGGAGCGCGTTCAAGTTGTTGTTGGATATTGGTTTGTCGGTTTTGACGCGGTAGCGTTTGAGAACGTTGTGGCGTGGATGGGTGAGTTTCTCCGCGTAGTCGCCGTCGTTTGTGAGAATGAGCAATCCCTCGCTGTTCAGGTCGAGCCTGCCCGCGGAGAACAATCTGACTCCGCGGAGATTGATCAAGTCGAAAACGGTTTTATCGGCATGCGGGTCGAAGGCTGAACAGAGATAGCCTGCCGGTTTGTTTAGCATTATGTAAAGTTTCGAGGGGGAGCGGAGACTTTTGCCGGAAACCGTGACGATGTCGTCCGGAGACACGTTGCGCGAGGGGGCTGTGACGATATCCCCGTTCACTTTCACCTCGCCCATGCGGATCAGCTCCTCGCTCTTTCTTCTTGAAGCCACTCCGGCGAGACTCATCCGACGCGCCAATCTCATTGGTTGATCGGCCGTCTTCGAGTTTTCATCGTTGAACGCGGGCCCCGTTTTTTGTCTCGTCATTTCATCTCCGATCCGCGCGAAATATGGCGACTTATCGTATTGACCATTGGATTTGCCGATGTAAGGTAGACGGTTGCTAACTCGAGCCGGCTCGCGAATGTTCGTTTACCGGGAGTCGGAAACGAACCGCATACCATATCCCGCGTTTGACGGGTTTTCAAAGAGGATTGTCATTATGAGCGTTTACGAGGCGATTATGCTTGTTTGCTTCGGTGCCAGTTGGCCCGTGTCGATAGCGAAAACGATAAAAGCCAAGAATCCGACCGGGAAAAGCATAATTTTCCTGTATTTAGTGTTTATCGGCTACATTTGCGGTTGTCTTCACAAATATTATTATTCGTGGAATCCGATTTTCTGGTTGTACGCGGTCAACGGGACGATGGTCGCCGTCGATATAATTTTGACGCGGTACTATCTTCATCGATTGAGAAGAGCGGAGAATCAAACCTCCTGATGAATTCGTCTTTCCGGTTTGAATTTTCAGTCACCACAGGTATCTTGAACGATGCTCGGAAAAGGCTCGTTGCTCGCCGAGAATGTTTGGCGGCCTGATTTTAGCCGCTGGCCGGAAACAACTGGTCAAGCGCTTCTCTCATACGGGCGGACTCTTTTTTCGGACGTTTCAGAGCTTTCAGCGGCCAAGACGATGGGACTGGATCGACTTCTCCGCTGAATAAAAATGCGAAGAGTTCTTTCGGATTCGGGATATTCGAATTTCGAGTTTCAACACGATTCAGAGCGGTCCGGGGGTAGGGCCCGCTCCCGAAATATGGAGAGCATCTATGTCAGGACACAGTAAATGGGCCAATATCAAACACAAGAAAGGTGCGGCGGACAAGAAACGGGGGCGTATTTTCTCGAGGATATCCAAGGAGATAACCGTGGCGGCCAGAGGTGGTGGCGGAGAGCCTAACGCCAATCCGCGTCTGCGCACCGCCTTGACCGCCGCCAGAGCAGTGAACATGCCGAACGCCAACATTGACCGCGCGATAAAAAAAGGCACGGGCGAACTGGATGGAGAGGCGTTTGTTGAAATGTCATATGAGGGATTTGGGCATGGCGGAGTGGCCATACTCGTCGAATGTCTTTCGGACAATAAGAATCGGACCGCAAGCGAGGTGAGATTGTTGTTCGACAGGAATGGCGGCAATTTGGCGGCCATGGGCGCGGTGTCGAGGTTGTTCCACAGGAAATCCAGATTTGTCGTACTTGAGGAGAACGCCGACGAGGAATCTCTGTTCGATCCGCTTATAGATGCCGGTGCCGAAGACATTTCGGCCGATGACGGCATGGTGGAGATTCTAGGGCCTCCGGAATCATTCGAACCCATAGCCGGCATATTGGAGAAAAACGGAATCGCCGTCGAGGAGTCCGGGGTGGTTCAGCATCCGGAAAATCTCGTTTCCGTGGACGATGTTGACATGGCTGGAAAATTATTGAGTCTGTTGGACAAACTTGAAGACCAGGAGGACGTTCAGGCGGTATATTCAAACGTCGATATTCCAGACGAGGTTATGAAAAAATTATCGGAGGAGGACGCATGACGATAAAACAACGCGTTGCATTGGTCGTTTCGTTTTCATTGGCGACGGTCTCGTCGTTCGCCGGGGTGGAAGGGGTGGTTGTAGCCACGAGGCTGAACGTCCGCGTCAGACCCGGCACGAAATACACGCAGGTGGCGCAACTGAAAAAAGAGACCAAGGTCGCCGTTCTGCGTCATAAAGACGGATGGTATGAGATTTCGGCTCCCTCCGACGCGAAAGTGTGGATATCCTCCTTGTTCATCGACGACC
>JAADHT010000183.1 GCA_013151705.1 Kiritimatiellota bacterium
CGCGATTTTCGCGGTTATCCTGCCAGTATCGACATCCGCGAGAATTTTAAACGAGCGACTATATGAACCCGGCGTGTAGCCGTGATGAATCAAGCTGCATCCTTTCGGCGCGCTATCTTCATCTCTTGTTCCGGTGATTGACAACTCCTTTTCCTCCAGGGAGACATCCACGCGCTTTTCGTCGATTCCCGGCATCTCGGCCACGACCACGAGTTCGGTATCGGACTCGTATATGTCGGTCGCTGGAACATACACCGGCCCCTCGCGGGTAATCTCGGTTGAAGCCTCCGCCTTTTCCCTGTGCGCGATTTGATTCGATTTCGTATCCATTTTTCACTCCTCCTTATAATTGTCGTTAAAGTTGTTCGGCGGGTTGTCACGCCGCTGTCTGGTGACGGCGAGAGTCTCGCTTGAACTCGAATAATTGCCGTATCGCCGCAATTAAGCCGTTATTTTGATCTTACGCGCTTTCGCTTCCTGCGATTTGGGCAGTGTCAAGCTCAACACTCCGTTTTTATAGCTGGCCGCGACTTTGCTTTGATCGATATGAGACGGAAGCTGGTACGCGCAAGTCATTTTGCCGGTTCCGCATTCCTTGCGGTGCACCGCGACTCCTTCCGGAATCGAGTCTTTCTTCTCGGCCTCGATACTCACCTGGTTGTTCTCCACGTTGACGTTTATAGAGTCCGCGTCGAGTCCAGGGATTTCCAGAGTCAACACGTATCCGTCGTCGTCACTCCAAATGTTTACGGGATACCCGAATGATTCCGGCGCCCCGGATACATTGCCGAGAAGCTTTCCCATCTGATCTTTGATCAACTGCAACTCCCGGAAGGGATCCCACGAATTAAGGTGCCTGTGTGTTCTGAACATTGTTCATTCCTCCTGTTGTTTCGCATGGATTTGATTTGGATGACGGCGACTCGCCCCTATGCGAACCACCCGACCACCCCATCAAACCAGCTTGTTGCTGTAAACTAAAAAATCCAAACGCAAGCGTGCACGCGCCGTGTCGGTTTCATTTTAGCATACGCCGTGCCATATAATGCCATTATTGTTTTATCTTATTAATAATTAACTATTTAAGGAATTTATACCCTTTGCGAACCGGTGATTATATGCGCTATAATGACACACTTTGTCGGGTTATATAGAAGAGTCATTATAACTCTCGGCGGTAATGAAAGGAACTGCCTGGACGCAAGGTATTAACCCGACACCAAAACATTTGAGATGCCTGTAGGCTCGCTAACAGTACGTTTGATGTCAAATATATAAACGTCGGGTTGATAATGGGGGGGATCCAACGCTTTTCGAAAAAGCTTGGCAAGGCATTTTTATATGGAAGAGCGCCAAGTAAGGCGAGCGAGCGACTCGTCATTTCCGAATGTCGCCCAAAAGGCAATGACTTACTTCCGCGCGATGTGATGTTTTAAGCCGTGCAAAGCACTAGTATCGCATACAGCCTCAGGCATCGCATTGATGGCGTTTTAAGTTGTACGCAATACTAGGGACAAGGCCGAGATCCAAGCCGCGAGAATCGCGGCGGCTGCGACACATCCGGACAAGGTCTGGAATAAAACGCTTCCGCGGAGCGCCGCGAGTTTCGCGGAAAACCATCCTATGACGAAGCCCCAGAAAAAACCGAAAAAATGCCCGGTCAGGTCGCTGCCGGGTCCGGAGCCCGTCATACCGAGCAGGGCGACGGCGGCGCCCAGGGGGAGCCAGAATCTCAAAGTGAATTTTTCGCTCAACGGAGTTTGGGAGCGGGTTCTCAAAGCGGCCATCGCTCCGAGAAGACCGAAAACGGCGGTCGAGAATCCGAGAGCGGCGTATCCGCGGTCGGCATTGAACCACAAACTGGTGATATTTCCCATAATTCCCGAAAGCACCGCGATGGCGACGACCGCGCCGCCGCCGATCTCGACCGCCAGCATCCCCCCGAAGAAGACCGCGAAAAGGGCGTTTCCGAGAATATGCGGTGCGTCCGCATGCAGAGTGAGGGCGGTTATCGGCCGCCACCACTGGAAAACCTCCGGTTTGGCGGTTGAGAGCTCCCCCAAAGAAAACCAGGACGAACCCTCGGAAACCGGACCGGTGATCAAATGGAAGGCCGCGAGAATCGCGGATAGCGCCATCATCGGCAGAGCCGGAGCTAGACGCAACGGTTTCGGCGGCTCCTCGAAAATTTGTTTGAATTGAAGGAAGAAGGTGCGTTCACTTTCATAATCGCGAATATCGCGTTCGGCGCGTTGAAAAAGGTCGGGAGAAATTACAAAAATCCAGGCAGGCGCCCGACGAGTGATGGCGTCTTGCCGGAAATCCGAATCCGGGTGAGGGTCGGCGGCCGAGTCGAACGGCGAATCGATTTTCCGTAGGATGAATTCGATGTTCTGCGACTCCAGAACGGCGCACCATTCGAGCGCCGTCTGCGAGTCGGGAGCTTGAATGGTGTTCATGTTATCAGCCGGAACGCCACAGTTTTTGTGGGAGGAATTCATTTGATGATAAAATCCTTTCGACCGACGACGTAAAAACAAAAGCGAGACAGGGGGGCTCGCCCCTCCTGAAGCGGGTAAACCCCAAAGCGCTTTCATGCGAGACTTTATTTCAGCCGCCGAACCGGAGTGTCGCCGCGGAGACGGCGGGCGGCGGGGCTCCCCCTTTTACTTAGGAATTTCAACCTTACCTTCCACCGACACAAGGCCGATGGGGAGGTGGGAATTCAGGCTCGACTGACTGCAGGACGGTTTTTTCAGGCCGTCATCTTCCTTGCGCCAGGGCAACTAACGGATGCGGAAAATGTCGCCCTGAAAGGAGCCGACATATTCCGGGCGGAACGCGAGTCACATTCTTTCGACTACCGCCTTGGCGAAGCCGGAGCAGCTCACCTTGGTCGCACCGTCCATCAAGCGCTCGAAATCGTATGTGACGATTTTGTCGGTTATGCAGCGCTCGATTCCGTTGATGATCAGTTCGGCGGCCTCGTTCCAACCGATATGCTCGAGCATCATGACACCTGAAATCGTCAAAGAGCTTGGATTGACCTTGTCCTGACCAGCGTATTTCGGAGCCGTTCCATGCGTCGCTTCGAAGAGCGAGAGTCCGCTCTCGTAGTTGATGTTGGCACCAGGGGCGATCCCGATTCCACCCACGCAGGCGGCGAGAGCGTCGGAGACGTAGTCGCCGTTCAAATTCATCGTGGCGATGACATCGTACTCGTCGGGACGCGTGAGAATCTGCTGGAGAAACGCGTCGCAGATGCAGTCCTTCACGAGTATTTTGCCCTCGGGAGCGTTCCAATCGCAATCCGGAGCGGCGGCCGCGACATCCGCGAACTCTTTTCGGACCAAATTGTAGCCCCAGTCCTTGAAGGCGCCCTCGGTGAATTTCATGATATTGCCTTTGTGAACCAGCGTGACATTGCGCCGTTTATGGGCTATCGCGTAGTTCATGGCGGCTCTGACGAGACGTTCCGTTCCAGATTTCGAGATTGGCTTGATTCCTATTCCGCTGTTTTCCGGGAAACGTATTTTATCCACTCCCATCTCGTTTTGAAGGAATTCGATGATTTTTTTGGCTTCCGGCGTTTCCGCTCTCCATTCTATTCCGGCGTAGATATCCTCTGAATTCTCGCGGAAGATAACCATATCCGTTTTCTCCGGATGTTTTACGGGAGACGGAACGCCTTGGAAGTAGCGGACCGGTCGGAGACAGGTGTAAAGGTCTAGTTTCTGGCGCAGCGCCACGTTGAGGGATCGAATGCCTCCGCCGATCGGAGTGGTGAGCGGACCTTTGATGGCGACGTGGTATTCTCTTATCGCGTCAAGGGTCTCTTCCGGAAGCCAGGCGTCGCCTTCATAGAGCTCATGCGCCTTGTCGCCCGCGAAAATCTCCATCCAGGCGATGGAGCGTTTGCCGCCGTATGCCTTCTCGACGGCGCTGTTCCACATCAGCATGCTGGCGGAGGTTATGTCGGGACCGATACCATCTCCCTCGATATAGGCGATTATCGGATTGTCGGGCACCGACAAATTCCCTTTTTCGTCGCAAGTGATTCTTTCTCCGGCCGGCACAACGATTTTATCAAACACACTCATCAAACAAACTCCTTAAAGAATTGGAACACCAAGAATAACGCCGCGGCCGCGGAAACACCGACTGCCTCAACGGGAGGCGATCGGTGCGGCCGCGGCTGAAATCTACATCACCAACAAATGGATTCAAGTTCGCGAAGTAATTTATTAATGAGACCGGTATGCTCGGATTTCCGAAGGAATGTTCGTGTTCACGAACAGGAAACAGGAAATGATGTCATCGTTAATTCCTTTCGATCAATATTCCTGAATTTGGAACTGTTTTTCACGGGGAACAAGCTGGAATCAAAAAAAAATCCGCGATATCGCGGATTTTTTTGTTAGGAAAACGGTTGAAAAAACCGTTATTTTGTTTTCGGCAGATCGACCGTGGGCGCTTCAGCGTTTTCAGCCTCCACCTTTTTGGTTTCCGCTTCTGTTTTCAATTTAGCGGCTTCGCCTTCCAACGTCTCGGTAGTGGCGTTGATTTTATCAGCCGGCGTCGACTCTTTTTTGCATGAAGTTAAAATCGCGACTCCAGCAACCATCACACAGCACAACACTACTCTGAAAATACTCACAATCCGCCTCCTTATTGTCTCAACGGGTGTCTCCTTAACAGAAAAGGGACTATCAACCGCCGATTCATAAAGCGAAAGTAGAACATGGAAAAACAGTTTTGCAAACCAACAAGGCGAATCCCATCGGAATCAGTGAAATTCACGCTCCGCAGCATTTCTTGTATTTTTTCCCGCTGCCACAAGGGCAGGGATCGTTGCGACCAACTTTAGGAGTGTCTCGCACGAACGTTATTTGGACAGGTTCATCCTCTTCGAAGTCTTCGGTGCCGTTGCCGTCGAACTGCCCCATTTGATCGTGAATCAACTGCTGTGGCAACGAAGCCAAAAGATTTTCGAACGACGCTATGCTGGAAGCCGACCTGAACACATTGGTCATAACCTCCTGGCTTATCTCGCCCATGAGATCGCTGAAAAGCTGAAACGCCTCCTGCTTGTATTCGACGAGAGGATCTTTCTGCGCGTAGGCTCGAAGAGTTATGCTGGATCTGAGACTGTCCATAGCGTAGAGGTGCTCCTGCCATAATCTATCGATTGCCTCCAAAATAGTGTGCCTTTCGAGCCAACGCTGGGACTCGGGATCCTCCAACGCGATTTTCGCGTCGTACGCCTTGTTGATGCGATCCATAATCCTCTCTATTATCGCATCGACGTCTTTGTCGGCCATATCCATTGGAGAAAGTGTTTTGGCGTCGATATTCTCGTTCGCCGGTAAAATATCGTCACGGGTGAATCCCAAAGGCATGGTCGAGTTCAGCCAAGAGACGATCTCATCGAAAATCGACATATCCTCGGGATCCTGAACGCGAACCGAGAAAGCCCCGTCGACACGCTCCTCGACCTCGCCTCGGATTATGTCGAAAAGAAGTTTTCCGGGATCGTCCGACAGCAAAGCGTCTCTTCTCAAACCGTAAACGACCTCCCGCTGCTTGTTCATCACATCATCGTATTCCAATGTGCGTTTGCGGATGGAGTAATGATGCTGTTCGACCCGTTTTTGAGCGGTTCCGATGGATTTGTTGAGCCAGGGATGTTGTAGCTCCTCTCCCTCCTCGAGGCCGAGTCTGGACATTATGCTGGCGATTCGGTCGGAGCCGAACAACCGCATGAGATTGTCCTCCAACGAGATGTAGAAACTTGAGGATCCCGGGTCTCCCTGTCTGGCGCAACGTCCGCGCAACTGCCGGTCTATTCGCCTGGCGTCGTGCCTCTCGCTTCCCAAGACGTGAAGACCGCCTAGATCCGGAACGCCTTCCGCCAGTTTGATGTCGGTTCCCCGGCCGGCCATGTTCGTCGCCACCGTCACGGCGCCGATCTGTCCGGCGCGCTCGATTATCTCGGCTTCACGCTCATGATTTTTGGCGTTCAACACGTTGTGGGGTATGTTTTCGCGTTTGAGCATACGGCTGAGGATTTCCGACACCTCAACCGAAACCGTTCCCAAAAGAACGGGGCGCCCCTCCTCGTGGCATTCCCTCACCTCTTCGATTATCGCCTTGTACTTTTCCCGTTTCGTTTTGTAGATTTTGTCGTTGTAATCGACTCGAAGGCAGGGTTTGTTGGTCGGAATGACCACCACGTCCATCTTGTATGTCTGATTGAATTCCGTGGCCTCGGTCTCGGCGGTACCCGTCATTCCCGCGAGTTTATCGTACATTCTGAAGTAATTCTGAATAGTGACCGTCGCCAATGTCTGAGTTTCGCGCTCTATCTTCACATTCTCCTTGGCCTCGAGCGCTTGATGCAAACCTTCGCTGAAACGGCGGCCCGGCATTTGACGACCGGTGTTTTCGTCGACTATCACCACTTTGTTGTCCTGGACCACGTAGTGGATGTCCTTCTCGTAAAGACAGTACGCCCTCAGCAACTGCGAAATGTTGTGGATTTTCTCGCTGCGCTCGGCAAATTCGTCCTGCAACTTCTGTTTTTTCTCGAGCTGCTGTTTTTCGGACAATTCAGTGTCCCCGTCGATCTCGGTCATAGCCGTGATGATATCCGGAATAATAAACATATCGGGGTCGTCCGGAGAAATCTCGCCGCGGCCGCGCTCCGTCAGATCCGCCTCCTGGCCTCGCTCGTCGATTGTGAAATACAAATCGGACTGCACATCCTGCAGCATTCCCCTGTTCTGGTCGCTTCTGACGAAACTCTCGGTCTTCTCCAAGCGTTTCATAACGGATCCATCCTCGAGCATACGCATAAGTTGCCGATGCTGCGGCATGCCCATCTTGACCTGAAGCAGTTTCACATAGGCGTCGTCCAACGCGTCGGAGTCCGCCTCCGAATCGTCGATGACCTCTTTGGCCTCCTTCGCGAATTCCGCGCACAAGACGCTCTGTTCCCTGAATAATTTGTCGATGAGCGGCCTTAGTTTATCGAACTGGTGCGTGGAGACGGCGGCTGGACCGGAAATGATCAAGGGAGTCCTCGCCTCGTCGATCAGAATACTATCGACCTCGTCGATTATGACGTAGAAATAGTCTCTTTGAACGAGGTGATCCCTCTCAATGGCCATGCCCATGTCGCGCAGATAGTCGAAACCGAATTCGCTGTTGGTACCGTACGTTATGTCCATTTCGTACTGCTCGCGCCTCTTGTCCGGCATCATATCGTTCAAAATGCAACCAACGGAGATTCCAAGAAAATCATAGACGGCTCCCATCCACTCGGAGTCCCGTTTCGCCAGGTAGTCGTTGACCGTGACCAACTGGCAGTTTTTTCCAGACAAGGCGTTCAAATACAGCGGCATCGTCGCCACGAGGGTTTTTCCCTCGCCGGTCGCCATTTCCGCTATGCACCCGCGATGGAGAATCACCGCGCCCATAACCTGGACGTCAAAAGGAACCATATTCCATTCCATCTCGCGGTCGCAAACGGTTATGGTCTGTCCACAAAGCCTTCTACAAGCGTTTTTCACCACGGCGAACGCCTCGCACATTATATCGTCGAGCGTCTCGCCATTCGCCAAGCGTTCCTTGAATTCCGGAGTTTTCGCCTTGAGTTGCTCGTCGCTGAGGCTTTTGAACTTCTCGTCGAATTCGTTTACCTCCAGCGCGAGCGGCATCAATTTTCTCGTGTCGCGTTTGGATTTCGTTCCAAACAGCGTCTTCAATATGAAACTGATCATCGATTATTTCCTTTACGAACCAGATTTCCCATTTTTTCGAGCCCGAATTAATATGACGCGTGAATCTATCTCCAATTTCGCTCGATTCAATATTCTTGGTGAAAATTATGAAAACTTTAGATATGTGAGCCAATTGCAAAAGTCCTGAAGAGTTACAAGTTACAAACCGCGAAAAGCTCATTTGAACTTCTCAATCAGCTTTTTTCTCTCCATAGGAGTCTCGGCCTTCTCAATGGCTTTCAGAAGCTGCAAGCGCCGACGTGCGAACTCATCGCGTTTGGAAAGAGTCGCGGCCGCTTTCTCGTCGCCTTTTTTTCTCAACCGCTCGATGCCAGCTTGAAATTCCGCTTTCGTCTTTGACGAATCGGGTTGAATACGGTCCGCTTCTGCAGCCGGAACAGCGATGGGTTTCCCATTTATTTCCGGGGTTCCGTAGTCTATCGCGTCTTCCGCCTGCGCAGGAATAGGGATGGACACTTCGTCATTGGTCGGCGCTTTCGCTCCGCCGTCGCTCCGCCGATCATAGAGGAGCGCCGTCAATTCACACAGAAGAGCCAACGCCACGAGCAGAATGAGTATCAAAAGCGTCGTCGTCAAAGGATTGGAATTCGACTTTCGACTGTCTCCCTCTTCATTCATCTTGAAAATACCCTTGTCCGTGGAACATCCAAAATCATGACTGAACTTCCGAACCCGCAAGTCGTCCCGACTCGCTCCAAACGCTTTAATATAACGCTCGAACACCGGGATTCCAGCTTGATTTTCCTGTTGAAACATATAATGTTTATTCACACTTTTGAAGAAGATTCAGAAATTAATGAGATCAATTATGGTGATGATTCGACAAATTCTCTTTCTCATCTTGATCACATTCCCCCCATCCTCTTTGTTGGCGCGGAATGATAAAACGAAAATAGCGGTCGTGTCGAACCACGCTTCTCCCACATTCGATCTCTTGACCGTGAAGCTTGCTGAACTGGACAATATCGTGATGCTGGAGCGCCGCTAAGTCGTCAGACTGCTCAAAGAAGGCGGGGCGCCGTTGCTGGCGCTGAATGGCGCGCGAGCGGTTAAGACTGGACACTTGCTGAATACCGATTTGTTTATCGTGTTGGAGTCCGATGTGAAAACGCGCGAAGACATGACCGTCATAGTTTACGATGCGAAAACCGGTATCCGTTATTGGGATTCCCCCATTCCATCCGGAAATCCCGAAAAACAAGCTGAATTCATCAAAACAGCTCTTCTGAAATCCCTTGAAAAGCGTCGCCTTTCGAAAAAAGGACTACTAAAACACATATCCATCTCTTCCGTTGAAAACATTGATTTGCCAAAAGAGAAAAACACTTTTTGCGAAGCGGTGGCGATACTGCTCGCTCGTCGATTGGGAAACTCCGCCAACTTCGCCGTTCTCGAACGGCGCGTCTTGATTGGCTGAATAAAGAACGAGTTCTTCCAGGCATGAAATGGACGAACGAGCTTCTCTCTCCCAAGGCTATGTTGACACTGGGGTTTCGAAGGCGGGGAGACACGGCCGTCGTGAAAGCGAGCTTTGGCAGAATGGATGGACAATCCGTGGAGTTCTCACTTGAAAACGAGTCTCCCGCCGCTCTTGCCGAAAACCTGTTCAACCTCATAGCGAAGCATAGTGGAGAATCGCCGAGCTTTTTGAACATCGCATTGGAGGCGAACCGTTTCATAAGTGAATTCACGTTGTTCAACCGACATGAAATGCTTCCCGAAGCGTTTGGAAGCATCGCCGCGGCCCGCGCTCTGAGGCCGAAGGATGAAAGAATCGCTCTGAAATTAAAGAAGTAGCCCGAAGCGTTCAAGAATTCATCACCGCCTCGAACTCTTTCGGGTGGTTCGCCTTCAAGTAGGCGCGGCGATAGGCGATCATCGCGTAGCCGACCGCATGGGCCTTGTTGAATCCGTAGCTTGCGAATTTCACTATTTTCTCCCAGACCGCTTCGGATTTTCCCGGATCAATGCCGTTCCTCGCGCATCCTTCCAGAAATTTGCCGTGGTATTCCATTATCAGTGCCGATTTCTTTTTGCTGATGACACACCGGATGATGTCAGCCTCGCCCAGAGACATCCCGGCGAGAATGCTCATCAAGGTCATTGTCTGCTCCTGATAGATTATCATCCCGTAGGTCTTTCTTAAAACGGATTCCATTTCAGGGAGCTCGTATTCTATCGGCATCTCTCCCTTTTTGCGAGCGATGAATTCGTCAATGAACCGCATCGGGCCGGGCCGATACATCGCGAGGGCCGCGGTTATCTCCTCGAATGAATCTATCTTCATATTCCGGCACAACTCGCGCACCCCGGGGGATTCGAATTGATATACGCCCTCCGTATCGCCGCCTCTGAACAACTCTAATGTTTTCGGATCATCCAATGGAATGTCGG
>JAADHT010000185.1 GCA_013151705.1 Kiritimatiellota bacterium
CGGGGTCTGGCAGCAGATGGTGCGGATCCGGATGAATTTCGAGTTTTATCCATTCCATTCCGACGGTTTTAGCGAATCTCGCGATTCTCAAAGCCTCCTTCGCGGTTCTAGCGCCGCTTGTGTTGAGCATTACCCTGGAGGAATCTCCTATGGCCGAGAGGATGTCGTCCTCCGGATTTTCGGCGTCGACTCTTTTCAGCGCCACGGTGACGAGTTCCGTTCCGGATGCGGCTATCGCCTCGGTCAGTGCTTTTGGCGACGAGAATTTGCCCGTTCCGAGGAAAAGCCGCGACTTGAACGCGGTTCCCGCTATCTCCAATTGTTTCATAACTAGAATTTTCCCAACTTATTTTATCACTCTGCCGTTGGTGAATCGCCTGCGTTTTTTCACTCTGCCTGACACGTAATACGTTGTAACCATACCATCGAGAGCTCCATTGACGAAACGCCCCTCCATCTTAGTTTTGCCGTTCTTGTGGAAAAACTTGACTTCGCCGCTGGGAACGCCGTTTTCGTAGTTGACGACCGACTCGACTTTTCCGTTCTCATAGAACATTATCTGTGTCCTATCCGGTTTCGAGTTTTTGAAGTTGAGTTTGGATCTGACTGCTCCCGATGGATAGTACAGAGTCGTCGGACCGTTTTTTCTGCCTCGTTTGTAAAGCGAAACTCCTTTCAGTTTACCGTTGGAATAGTATAGCTTGCTGGTTCCCTCCTCACATCCATTTTTGAAAAAGCCCTCTCTTTCACTGAGCCCGGAGCGGAAGAATACTTTGCACATGCCGTTGAGCTTGCCGTTCTTGAAGGAGAATGTGCGTTTCAATTCGCCGGTGTCGTGATAAAGTTTGTACACGCCGTCCGGAATGTCTCCCCGAAGCAGTTGGAACTCGCCGGCGTTCAACCATTTGCCGCGGCCCATTGTTTTGCCGTTTCGCATGAACACGTAAACGGGGTTGTTGTTTTCATCGTTCATCAAGGAGACGGAAAGATCGACATGCTCGAATATTATCCTGCCGTCCGCGCCGATGACCTTGTCCACTCGACTCTTGTCGAAGGAAAATGATTCGCCATCCTGCTCGAAAATGATGAAGCCATCCAAAATCTTGATGTTGGATACGTCCCTGTATACGGTGCCGTCCGTGCGGCGGACCTCCTGCGCGTCCGCGAAACTAGCGAAAGCGAAGAGGCAAATCAGCGCCGCCGCGATTCCCGCGCGGCTCGTTGAGCGAAATGTCCATCCAGGTTTCATATCTGGAAGTTACACCGGCGTAATGAAGATTCAAGCGCTCGAAACGAATGAATTCGCGGCAATGGCCGCGGCGGATTTCCGGAAGTGTTGTAACTCCCGTTGCTTGACTTCCACACGGATGGAAGTGATATTGTAGGGAATGTTCGTATTTGCGAACAGGAAACGGGAAGAGGGAAAATATATAACCGCGTCATTCTTGTTCCCTTCGGATCAAGAGTCCCGGATTTAGAGTGATTTTATGGCTTGTTTATTCAATATGATTGTGTACGGAATAGCCGTCGCCGCAGCGTTGTGGGAGCACGGACAGCCCGTTTTAACTTTAAGCGTGTTGGGTGTCATAGCGGTCTGTGTCGTGGCGAAGAGCGTGTTCCGCGGATTCCATGCCGCCGCGCGGTATGTTTTCACGATTCTTTTTCCGTTGCTTGGACTCGCTTGGCTCGTCTACCGTTTTTTGTCGCATGATCCGGCCGACAAATTCATCGTCGAGGCTTTGGCCGTCGCCGGAATAGGTTTTTTCTTCAACGAGCGTCCCAAAGAGCAGGGGTATCTGCTTTTGATATCCTCCGTGCTTTTCGCGTACGGGGCCGTGTTCCCGCGGGAGTCGCTGCTGTATATGACGGCGGCGTTTTTGTTCGTGCTGCTTCTGTTGTTTTATCTCACTCGACTCACGGCGATCAGCGCCGGAGGCGACAAGATGCTTTCATCGACGTCATTCAAAAAAGGATGGTGGTTGATGTCGTGCCATGGAATTATGACGGTTGTCCTGGCGGGTTGCGTTTTCAGCGTTCTGCCGGTTTTCGACATGACCGACGTTGGATTCGTCACCTCCTCGTTTTCCACGAACAATGAAAACCGGGCGCCGGAGAGTTTTCAAGCGTGGTTCAATCCACCACGTCTCCGAGAGGGAAAAAACGGCAAATGGGAGGCGAAAGGATCTTCGTATTTGAAAATCGGAGAAAAAGGAACTCCCGTATCTTTGAAGTCCGGAAAATCCGTTATGAGCGTGTCGGGCGACGGCGGGGCGGCGCAACCGGGCGACAAACTCATTTTCCAAGTCGTGTCGGAGGCCAAACTCTATTGGCTGTGCCAGCTATACGACCACTACGACGGAAAGAAATGGACTCGCTCGAAAAAATTCAAAAAATCCAGAAACGTCTCATCCTATTCCCTCTTCTCCTATTTCACCAGCATTCCCCAGGTTTTCAGCATAAAAAAATGGCGCTCGGCGGCGTTGCCGTCGGCCTTCGTGGCGTCGAGATATTCGATGAGCGATTACAAAAATTACGTTTCCTTGAAACGAACGTTCTACGGCGCTAGAATCGCGGATATGAGAAAACCGCCGCCACTTCCCTTCAACTACAGCGTTTTTTCCAGGGTGGTGGATTTGTCCGCCAAATCGAAAATCGCGAAGAATTTCTGGACGGAATCCCTCAAACCCGCGCATTTCACCAAAGTGCCTTCGGAGCTGATGTCCAAACGCCTCCGCGAACTCGCCGAGCGGCTTACGGCGGGAAAAAACGACGACTACACCAAAGCGATGGCGATAAGAGACTATCTTAGAAAAAACTTTAAATACGAACAGTTCGCGCATCCGGTCCCGTTCGGCAGAGAGGCGGTGGACTACTTTCTTTTCGATCTGAAAAAAGGGCATTGCGAATATTTCGCCGCTTCCATGACGGTTTTGGCTCGTTTGAATGGAATCCCCGCGAGAGTCGCGACCGGCTATTCGCCTGGAAATTACAACCTGTTCAAAAAGTGTTTCGAGGTTTACGAATACCATGCGCATGCCTGGAGCCAGGTTTTCGTCAAGGGGATCGGCTGGTTGACTTTCGACGCGTCCCCTCCCGGTTCCGTGGTCTCGCGAACGACTCCGGCGGCCGTGGCGGCGTTCAAGGACCCCTTCGGCGACGAATGGCGCGTCAAACCACCCGAATTGACGGAGAGAACGCAGAAATTGACACTTCACCCCAGATTGGCGTCTTCGAAAAAGAAGGACACCCGAGAAAAGCCGGTAAAATCGAAGATCAGCAAACTATTGCTGAGCATTCCGGTGGATAAAGAGGAGATCAGCGAGTCGTACGAGAAACTGAAACGAAAGCTGACCGGTGGAGAACGCGAAAAAACCTTCGCCGGATTCATAGATGGTTTGAAGAAAAATCTGCGAACATTTATGGCCGCGTTGAAACGGAGTTGGTGGGCGGCCGTCGATCTGGTTAAAAAATACGGATTGGTCGTATTGAGCATCGCCGCGGTTGTCGCGGCCGCGCTCTTTCTAGCGTATCCGCTTCTGCGGGCATTCATCAAAAAACGATTGACGAGGTCGATTTGCGACCGTTTGATGAAACGGGCCTCGAAACTCGTCGCGTCCAACCCGAGGCGTTGCGTCAAACTCTGCTACCTTGTCGTCCGCGACTCGCTGAACGTCGCCGGCTATCCGCGCGAACGCAACATGGAGCTTTTTCAATACGGCAATTCTCTTGAAAACCTCGACGAGAACGCCCGCAAAGACATTCTTGTCATTTTTCTGCTGTTTTCAAAAAGCGCGTACAGCTTGGAGCCGATCACTCCGCGGGACTCCTTGGAGGCGCTCGAACGTCTGTCCAAGGTCAGAAATTCGCTCTTGAAAACAGCTTGAAGCGTGATATGTTCCCTTTTTTCGTGTTTCGCGGATCGCGGGAAACATCCTGAAATCGGAAATTCGAATATCGAAACGCGGAAAAACACTTTTTCACGCATACGCACGCGCGTATTTCGGAGCTACCGTATGATAGAGAAAACAGTGACTGTAAAAAACGCCGCTGGCATACATTGCAGACCTTCGAGCGAGATAATGATGGTCGTGCAGCAATACCCGGACTGCGAATTTCATTTGAAATCAACCAAGGGCGACTCGGACTTGTCCAGCATTCTGTCGCTTATCGTTCTCGCTTTAGGGAAAGGCGATGAAGTGACGCTCGCGGTGGAAGGCGGACGAGAGGAAGATGCGTGCGAAAAAGTCGCCGGACTTTTCGAGTACGAGTTCGATTTCCCGCCGCGGGAATCGTGAGAAAACATAAAATCCATCGTTCAGACTTTTGCGATTGGCTCAAAGGATTTGGATATTGAATCGAGTCACCGCGTGATCGGATTAAGTTCAAGGCGAAGTCGCCAAACAATAGGTGGAGAGTATGTGGAGGTTTGTCGGTATGATTGCGTTCACGGTCGATAAAAAAGCGCGGATTCCAACGTTGCTTGCTTTTTTCACGCTTTTCTCCATATTGTCGTTCGCCTCGGAACTTCCTTCCGTCGATCGACCGTCCCTCCGTTTCGGATCGTCTCCGAGAATGGCGCGCGACTCCTGGGCCACCCTCTCTTTCAGATTGAACAATCCCACAACGAATCCCGTGGAGCTTGAAGTGAGGATGGTGGACAAGATACGCGACGCTATCTATCAGCGGAACATATTCTCGGCCGTGGTCACGGTTCCTCCCGGAACGCGCGTCAACTACCGCACTCTAGTCAAACCCGAAGAGTCGGAGGAGTACCAACTAGACCTTTTCCTGGATGGTAGGCAAATTAGTTCGTCATCCTCTTTTCTCACGAGTATGATCACGGGATCGGCCAGGCAGATTCCCGTTTTGAACGACTCGGACGAATCCCTGGGGGCGTTCGCCATCACTCCCGCGTTCAAGGGTGTTCTCTATTCGGCGCCGGTATTCTCTCCGGTGCCGTTCGAGCAATGGGAGATGCTGGACAGATGCCCCGTGATACTGATGGTGAGACCAGATTTCTCCAGATATTCGGAAGCGAACTTTCGAGCCGTAATGAACTATGTCCGGCAAGGCGGGTGTTTGGTTTTCGCCGATCCAATCGCTCTGCTTTCGGCGATGGACACTCCGCTCGCCGAGTTGTTGCCGGTCAAACCTTTGAAACTCAGAAAAGTTAGGCGGTTGAACTCTTTTACGGAACGCTTCAAAGGATTTGAAAATTTCAGGGGAGAGGTGGATTTTCTCGAAACAGCGCCGGTGGGCGACGGATTGACGCTTTTAAGCGAGAACGAACACCCGGTGATCCGCGTCAAACGCTACGGTTTGGGCAGAGTCGTGTTTTCCGCCGTGCCGATACGAGCGGACGCGTACGTCTCGAAGGATCAATGGCTTGACGTGTTCAAATTCTTCATCTCCCATCAAAAACTCAGGAACGACACCACATTCATCAAATCGGCTCTGGACCAAATGACCGGTTTCTCCGTGCCGCGGATGGAATCCGTCAGAAATATGTTTCTCGTTTATTTTCTTTTGCTCGCCATTCCGCTTTCTTTGGGTTTTTTCCTGAAAAAGACGGGGTTGGCTTGGCTGGCGGCTGGGGTCGTGTCCATCTTTTTCATGTTTTATTTTTTGGAGAAAGCTACTTCCGGCGGGTCGTCCAAAACGAAGAAAAAGGACGGTCTGTTCGTCTCATTCATCCAAATCCAAACTCCGGGTGATTTCACGGGGACGCCTTCCAATGCTTTTTTCGGACTTTTGTCGCCTTACGACAATACGACGACGTTGCGGGCCGAGAATCACTCGACCGTGCTTTCCGCTCTTCCTTTGCCGGAAAACAGAATGATGATAATGATGCAGGGATTCGGAATGTCCAAATCCCCCCCGACGCAAGTGCGCCGTGTCAACGGTGTGCCTGAATTGCCGGAAATGCACTTGGCTACGAATGCCTCAAGACAGTTCTACGCGGGTTTTTCCAAGGTCGCGGGTTTGGAGTCGGACTCATTTAGCCTTCCGGAAATCGAGTATACCGACGAGGGATTCGTGTTCAAACCGTGGAAATTACCCGAGGGCATGAAGGTTGCGAGCGCGTGGGTACAATTCGCGGACTCCGTGATTCCGCTGAAAATCGACGGGGACGAAATAATCCAATCCACTGGAACTTCCCTGTTTGACTCCGACACTATAACCACGGCGGTGAGAAATCTTCTGGAAAAAGGTTGGAAGCACTCTTCTCCGATTCTTTTTATCGCCGGCCAAACGAAAAAATCGCCGTTGCGTTTTGCTGAAAACGCGATAGCGCACGGTTTGAAAGTGACGGCGTTGCCAATTCGTCAGATCGCCGCATCCAAAATCGTCAGAGCGCCCGGCGAATCCATCACGATTTGCGCCGGGGACACGGCCTCCAGGATGATTATGAATGGAAACGAAATCAAACCGAACATCGTCTCGCGCAGCGACTCGGAATATTTGTTCAGATTCGAGTTGCCTCCGTTTTTCAGCGCCATGCGCCCGACCGAGATCGAAGTCGAACTGCGATACGCGAACAGCGGAAACAATATCATACTGGAGCCTAGCGTCTTCATCGGACGAACTCTCCAGAAAAAATTCATCAAGAGCTCTGAATTAAAAGGAGTTAAAACCGGATCGCATGTGTGGGTTTTCAAAAACGCTTCCGGCGTGTTCAGCGATTTCCCGGGACGGGGCGTGGTGGCGTTGAAGGCTAAATTGAAAAACACCCGTCTGCCGATGGGCGCCCGACTGAAAGCCAACACTTGGACGGTTGAAAAACTCAAGATATCCGTGAAGGGGGAAATGCCGCCGAAGGCCGTCAAAACCTGGTTCTAATCCCCCTGCTTGAACAGGGACGCATAATAAGGATTCATATTATGATCAGAACGGAAAAGCTGAATAAAAGATTTGGAAAGGAGCGTGGTGTTTTCGAGTTGAACATGGAAGTGGACAAGTCCTCGATTTACGGTTTCGTCGGACCGAACGGAGCGGGAAAAACAACGACCATAAAACTTCTATGCGGTCTTCTGAAACCCGATTCCGGCAAGGCTTTCATCGACGGCATTCAAGTCCTGCCGAAAAACATCGCAGCGATCAAGAAGAAAATAGGATACATGCCCGACATCACGGGTGTTTACGATCAGATGAGCGTATGGGAGTTTCTCGACTTTTACGGGGCCGCCTTCAAGCTTCCCCCGAAAAAGAGGAAAAAACGGATCATGGAGGTGCTTGAGATAACAAACTCCTCGCACATGATCGACTACCAGATGACATCCCTGTCCAGAGGAATGAGACAGCGCATCGGACTCGCTAAAACATTGGTGCACGACCCGGCGATATTGATCCTCGACGAACCGGCCGGCGGACTCGATCCCAACGCCAGAATCGAGATGCGGCAGACAATCGCCCGCTTGAAGGAGCTCGGGAAGACCATACTCCTTTCGAGCCACATCCTGCCGGAGTTGGCGTCGATATGCGACAAGGTGGGTATCATATACAAAGGTAAGCTGCTGGTGCAGGGCACGGTCAAGGAGATCGGACAGCAACTCCAGGAAAACCTGGTCGTCAACGTGACCGTCGATTCAGGTACGGAATACGCGAAGCAGTTTCTCGAGAGGATAGACGGCGTCGAAAACGTGACGATTCTCGATCAGTCGCAACTAAAATTCATATTCAGCGGCACGAGAAACGAGGTCAGCGGTATTGTTAAATGCCTTGTTCGAAACGACGTGCCGGTTAGATGGTTCTCGGAGAACGAGGCCGATTTGGAGAACGTTTTCATGGGCATAACGAAAAAAGAGGATCAATCCTAAACGGTGGACAATATGACGCTATTAAACAATCCCATAATGAAACGGGAGTTTATTTCCTCCGCCCGTTCGTTCAAGACGAATTTCCTCCTGTGGGGATATTTGATCCTGCTCTCCACCACTCTTTTGCTTCTATGGCCCGGCGGCGGCGTTCATTCCGTGGCCTCCGCGAGCGGACGAAACATTTTCGCGTTGTTTTTCAGCGCCAACATCACTTTGATAATTCTGCTCGTGCCGGCGTTTTCCGCGGCTTCGGTGACCTTCGAGAAGGAGAATCACACTTTTTCGGCTCTTTTCACGACGCTTCTCTCCCCGTTCGAGATAATGTGGGGCAAACTTGTGGCGTCGGTCTCCATTCTGGTGCTGCTAGTGGTTTTCTCTCTTCCGATAAGCTCCGCCTGCGCGCTGACCGGCGGTATTAGCGTCAAATTCATGCTCGAGGTCTCTTCGGTCATTCTCGTGGCCGCCGTATCCTACGGTTTGGTGGGGTTGGCCTGTAGCTCAATTGCCTCGAAAACCTCGACCTCTCTCATAGCCAACTACGTGATAATAATGATATTCACCGGCGTGTCGTGGCTTCCCTCCGTTCTGCTCGTTCAACTGATTCCGAATTCCCAGAACGCTTTCCAGATCATAAGAAGTTTCAGCCCCTACGACGCTCTTTTTTTCCTGATTTATCCGGAAACGTATAGAATGTCGGTCAGAACAATGGCCGTCACCGGAAACCTCAACCCTTATATGATTTTTATGATTTTCTCCGGAGCGCTCTCTTTCATCTCTCTGCTCATCTTTACCAGGAAAATATACCGTCCGTCGTCGGTGAAGGCACAGACGCAGGAAATGTACACGGGAACCGCGAAAGCCATCAAACGCAAACTTAAATGGCCGTTCTACCTGATAGATCCGTTGAAACGCAAGAAAAATATTGGACGTTTCGCCAATCCGGTTTTCGTCGCGGAAATGAGAAGCAAGCTCTTCGCCAATCCCAAATTCGTCGCCCGAACGGTCTCCGTGATATTCATTTTGAGTCTCACCATACTCGTGCTTGTCGCCACTCAATACGCGGTCAAATTCAGCACGGAGATGGTGAACATGGTGGCGATAGTCTTTCAGATAGGCGTTGTGGCGATGCTCGCTCCCAGCGTCAGTAGCGGTCTCGTCACCGACGAGATAACCTCGGGGACGCTCATGCCTATGAGAATGACGCCCATCTCTCCGCTGAAAATGGTCTTCGGCAAACTCAAAGCCACGTTTTTCTACGCGCTCATATTCATAGTGAGCAGTTTCTTCGTCATTTTCGCCATGGCCTACCTGACTCACCAGAACGTCTTTCCGGAGGATGGTTCCGTGATGTCGTCGGAATGGTGGTTGGAAGTCGCGAAACGCGCGAGGGAGCCCGGATGGTTCCTTAACGTTTGGGCGACCTACCGTCGCATCATAATCTGGGTGGTCATACTGCTTTTGAGCACCGTAACGTTTCTGACCGCCGGTCTTTTCTCGTCGGCTTACTCGAAAACGACCGGCATAGCCACGGCGATGGCCTATTCGATAACCGGCGTGATATGCCTGGTGACTTTCGCTCCCATCGTCCTCGCCGCGAAACTAGCGCATGAGATATCTTTCGCGATTCTCGCGGTTAATCCCATCGCGGCGGCCATGCAGATAACCAACGGCAACCAATTCCAGGATTTTCCGGGACTCTGGCAGTACAACATAATGACCCTTGTCGGTCTCACCTTGTTTTTTCTGCTCGCCTCGGTCGCGCGAATATGGTATCTCTTCAATAAAATGGATTGATTCAGGGTTGATTTTCGCGAAGTTCGCGGGTTCGCTTCCAGATCTGGAGACGGCCGGGATAGTGCGTCGGGCCGACGACATAATGCTGGCGACGGTGACAGCCGAACTGACCCGTTCGCACGGAGTCGACTGGGGACTGCCGGAATCGAAGGTCGATTACATCGGAGACCTTGGAATGCCGCCCGCCGA
>JAADHT010000228.1 GCA_013151705.1 Kiritimatiellota bacterium
CAACAAATCTTTTTTTTCCCGTTTTTTGGACATATAAAAGATGAATCTTTTTCCAAAAATATTCTTATCGCTATATTCTGACATCCAATCATATTTTTTACAGAGGGATTTAAGATCGCTATGAATATTGGCGATTAGTTTATTCATTTGCGGAATTTGCATGAGCTTTTGCGGCCTTTGACTTACCGTCTGCCCTGCTGCCACGCGGGGAATAAACGCCAACATCAAAAGTAGAGCTAATCCTTTTTGTGATTTTGTATTCATCATTTTTCCAGTGAACGCCAAGACCTCATTCTGTTTTTTCGCAACAGTAAAAGTAGTTGTGTTAACCGACAATCACGGAATCATTTGTTATTCCTAATGTGCTCATTAACATTTTCTATTGATTTTTGTTGTCCGTAAGTCAACGTTGCGATAATTAGGCGAATTATGATTGCTGTATTTTTCATTGTTTCATTGTTTTATTGATCCGATCGGATAAATAAGCGTTGGGGGGTGAGCTATCCGCCAGATTTGTTTGTGTACGCCCGTCATGGGTCTGAACTAATAGGGTTGAAGTCCCTTGTAAGAGAATTCATTATGCGTGACATAACAGAAGTGTTGGCGAAATGCAAGTGCGCTTCAGCAAGGCTCGCCGAATTTTTTTTTGATTCTCCCTCCCGCGCGAGGCGCATTGTCTTTAAAATGTGTTCTCCGCGACTTTTTACCATAAAGTGTAAATAAATTTCGCTTCTTGGACTAGAATATTGAATTTATCCGCACACCTGCGGCGTGTAAACCTCGGGTGGAAATTGAAAATTATCACTAATCCGTCACTCCGCTTGGGGACAATATTGAAAATTTGTCAACAAAATCCTCTGGTTTGAATGTGGCTCTTCCGCTTTGGATTATCGGGAGGTGTTTCATTATTCCCATTTATTCCATCCACAACCATGAGGGGCGGTAAGGTGCGAGACTTTTGTTTCCTATTCCTTTCCGGTACTCCCGAATCCCCCGGCTCCCCTGGCGGAGTCGGACAGCTCGCCAACGGCCACCAAATCGACTTTCGGAAGTTTGTTTATCACCATTTGCGCGATCCTGTCCCCGCGGGATATCTGGAAGTTCTCAGCTCCGGCGTTGAGCAATATCACGCTGACTTCGCCGCGGTAGCCCGCGTCTATGGTGCCGGGGGAGTTCAAAACGGTGATGGCGTGCTTCAACGCCAATCCGCTGCGCGGACGCACCTGCGCCTCGTATCCTTCCGGAAACTCCATGAAGATGCCGGTTGGAACAAGGTGCGGTTTCCCCGGCTCCACTATCATATCAACCCGCGACCTGATGTCGAAGGCGGCATCGTCCTCATGCGCTCTTGCCGGCATCAGATCGGCGCAACCATCCTCCATTCGTATTTTCACCGTAACTTTGTCGTTCATATTCACTGTTTCCTTGTTTCGATATTTTTTCACGGATTCAGATCCAAGATCCTTGAACCTACCTCCATTTTCAGACGATTCAATATTTTCGGCGAGAAACGTGGAAACTTTAGATATGCTGGAATTGAGGAGAATATATTCACCTTACTGGAGATCGACTGTGACGAATTACCCTGTGAAACGAATCAATGCCAAGCGTTGAAAAGAGGGTGTTGGCGCGGGGCTTATTGTTTGACGGAAAAGTTCATAGGCGTGATTCCCGCGGTTTCGGTGTCGCCGAAGTTCACAATGATTTCAACACCGTTGGAGTAGACTGTTCGGAAGGTCTATGGTGAAGTTATGGAAAAGGCGTCAAACTTATTTCCTCATTGTCAAGATATCCGGATTTCCGTGGACTCGACGCCGCCAAAGTTTTGTTTTCGCTTTAATTTGTTTTTCGGGCAACGCGCATTCCAAAGTCTCGAAAACCGCGGCCTGGGAAGTGGGGGACCACATCGAGCAAGCCGGCGACATCAACACGAGGGTTCCGTGTTCCGTGGATGTGGCGGCGAAACCCGATGTTTCCAAAGTTCTCCATTTACCGGTTTGAATGTCGTAGATTTGGTATGTGGCGAATGATATCGTCCAATTGTGGGCGAAAACGGCGGTGCGTCCGTCGCGTGAGACGCCAAGCAGTCGCAGATCGTCTGGAATACGGCAGAGTTTGTGTTCCCGAGTGGTGTTCAAGTCGAAACGCAGAAAAAAATTCTGGTCGTTGATTATGGATGTCCGGTAGGTGAATCCATTTTTGTCCGGCCACGATGGGACGTTCGTTCCGCGCAACCCAACGGTCTCGCCGGTTCGCAAGTCGACATAGGATATGCGCGTCAAGCGCAGGCCGTCCGCGGAGACGATCCGCGACTCGGTGAAGGCGTGTTTGAAATCGCTGATGGGGTACCAGTATTCCGCTTTGTGGTTGAATACGGTTAGTTTCGATATGGATTTTTTCAGATTGAACCGCATCAGAACCATATTCCCCATTCCTTGTTCTCCGGCATTTCTCAAGGCGCCTCTGGCGACCAATTCGTTTTCATCGTTCCAGTCCACATAAGTCCACTTGAATTTTCCCGGAAGCGCTATTGGCGGCGTACGAATGTTTTTCGGGATCGATTCGGTTGTGTTCAGGATTTTCACGACCGGAGTGCGTTCATCGGGTCCGTAAGTCACCCAAACGAGTTTTTTCCCATCCGGAGAAACGGGATGAAGTCTGCTCACCGAGATTTTCGGCGCTTTGTCCACCACGGATTCATCCCCTGACCGGATGTGGTGTATAAGGAGAGCGGTGAAGCCCTCTGATGTTTTCGCCAATCTGACCACCATTGACGAGTCCATCCAAACAATTATGTCCCCGTTGGAATGCGACCGCAGTTGAGTAGTCTCGCCGCTAAGCGCATTCAGCAGAAAACGTTGTTTGTTGCTATTGCCGCTCGAACCATCGGCGATGTAGCGTCCGTCCGAACTCCAAACGTAAAGCGGTGATTCACCGTCAAACGCGTCTGACATGTCAACCATTGCTTCCCTCATATGGAAAAATGCCGTGGAGAATGCCGCGGCGACGATAATAACGGTCGCCATAATTGGTTTCAGCAGCCTGATTTCGCGATCGATCAACAAAAATATCAAGCCGGATGCGAGAATGAGGATGCCGAAAAGGACTCCTGCCGAAAATATCCAAGCCGGCACCGGGGAAAAGTAGAACCCCAAAAGGGCCAACGGTGTCGATATCCCGGTTCCGGCGACCGCGCCTCGCAGGAAAGCGAGTCCAATCGACTCCCCGCGGAAATCGCGGCAGGCGAATATCGCGGATAACGAAACCGGGAAAATAAGAATCGCTAAAAGCTGAAACTGAGGGAACGCGCTGGCGCGGATTTGCGCCAGCATAGCCGCGAGCAACGCGGTTTGAATAGCCGCGGAAGTCGCGAGAATCGCCGTACTTAAGACTCTCCGCGCCGCGGCGGCCTCTTCGGCGGTTGGAAAATCGTCGGGGACGCGAATGGCGGAGTGCCTCTTTTTTATGTGTGTGATCAATTCGAGGTATACGAACGGATGCCCGAAGAGCGTCAGATCCGAACCGTTGATGTCCAGTGTGAAAAAAGATGTTTTCTCCTTTTTCATGACTAGGCGGACAAGAGGGTACTTCCTCCAAAACGGCAAACCGTATGATATGGACTCCACATCCTCCCATTTCACGGTTCTCGGACCGGCTTCGAACGCATCGTCGGTTATCGCCAGCGTCATCCATTTCCCGAATATGTTGAACGGCCATTGAAACATTGTAATCAGATGGACAATCGGAAGAATGGCAAGGAGCGAGAGTTTCAACACGAAGTGGGTGTCCGGGGAATGCGTGAACGCCACGACCGACAACACGCAATTCAGAAGTTGGCAGGACATAAAAACGGCTGCCGTGGCCCCTCCCACGCCTCCCGTTCGATATTCTATTCGCACCATCCTCTCCCGCTGTTTGAAGATTGAATATTCACCATTCAGATTTGCATTCCAGCGAGTTTGAACAGAGCCGCTCCTCGAATCATGTCTATTCTATCAAGTTGCAGGAATATGAAATCGCCTCGCTCGAACTTGTCGTGTCCGGAGAGTGCCACGAGAGCGTCTCCGCGTTTTTTGAATTTGCCCGAGAGATATTCCACCGGAAGAAATCCTTGTATTCCCATTTCCGGAATATCCACCCGCAATCCGCTGTTGGACAAATCCCTCACGACTCCCTCCAAAAGCGACATTGAGCCATCCAATTTCATTTGTCGGATGTAGTGCAGCTTTAGGCGGTCGTTCGCGGCGTAGTACGCTTGGTCCACGATGGATTCCCGTTCGGAGCATGTTTTAGCGATATTCCCCATTTTCTGTTTTCCGCGGATTTCGCGGCGCGCGTCCGCGGCGCGGAGCTGCTGGTGGACAGCCAGATCAGGATAACGTCTTATGGGACTGGTGAAATGCGAGTATCGCGTTTTGCCGAGCCCGAAGTGGAGCGCCGGCTCCTCAATGTAGCTCGCCCGCATCAACGAGCGTAGAAAAGCGTCGAGAATAACCGGTTTGGTGTGGTCGTCGGGCAAGGAAGCCAAGAATTCGTTGCAAACGCTTCTGTTCGAGAGATCACCCGTGAACAGGCCAAATGTCTTCTCCATGAGCATTGAGAACTCCAGGAGTTTCTCCTCGTCGGGTTCCGGATGGATTCTGAATATTCCAGGCAGATTTCTTCGTTCGAGTTCTTTGGCGACCTCGACGTTCGCCGCGAGCATGCATTCCTCCACCAGTTTGTCGGCTTCAGTCTGTTTTTTTCTCGAAATTCCAAGTATCTCCTTGGATTCGTCATCGCATATCACGCGTATCTCCGTCGTCGCCAGTTCGATGAATTGTTCGGTTTTCGCGCGGTAATCGCGCATTTTCCGAGTCAATTCGTATATACCGGATATCTTGTCCCTTAACTTGCCCGACCAGCCGGCTGGAGGATCACCGTCTATCGCACTTTGCGTCTCGTCGAACGTCAATCTAGCGGTTATTCGAATTTTGGAGAAGCAGCGTTTGGATTTGAGCACTTCACCCGTGGATGAGTCTATGGTAAGGAGGACTGTATGGGCGAATGAGTCGGCGCCCGTCGTTAGACTGGCCAGTTTCGTCAGGCTTTTCGAGAGCATAGGAAGCGTGTTGCCGGGAATATACGCCGTGAACGCTCTTCGCAGGGCCAGCGCGTCCCATTCCGAACCCGGCTGTATCCAAGCCGACACATCGGCGATATGCACTCCAAGCTCGACTTCTCCGGTTTTTTCCCCGTCGCGGATTGAAACGGAGTCATCGAAATCCTTGGCGTCTTCCGGATCGATCGTGACGCAGAAAAGCGAAGTCAAATCCACGCGGTTCACCGAATCGTCCTGGCGGATGGCCGCCGCCGCCTCGTTTTGCGATTCGGAATACGGTGGCGGCAGATTGTATTCGGCGATCACCGCCGCCAGATCAGACGCCACCGTTCCGGCTTTCCCCAGTGATTCGATCAAGGACGCGGGAGGAATGGGCGCGTTCACTGTTTTCGGTGGCAGTGGCAGTTCCAGATTCACCCAATCGCCTTTGGACGCGTCGCCGAGCGATCCTTTGACCGTAAGGTCTGGAAGTTTCTTGTTCAAGGGACGGACTTTTCTTCCGGCGAGAAGCTCTCCGACCACGGTTTTTCTGCCTCTTTCCTGTATCGCCACGACTTTGGCGGCGGGGCCCCGAGTTCTGCCTGTTCGACTGATTCGGCGGCCCCTTTCCTCGAGCAACTCCACTTTCACAGTGTCACCGTCGAGGGCTCCAGCGATGTATTGCGGCGGAATGAAGACGTCGGGCTCGTCCCCCGCCTCCATAGCGAGAAAACCGAATCCTCCGGCGGTCACGGTAAGTTTGCCGGAAAACGTTTTTGGGCAGGAGTTTTTCGAAGGTCGCTTGACGCCTTTTCCACTTTTGCGCTTGTTGTGTGAGTGTTTGGACATTCGTTTAGAAAGTGACATCGAACGCGTTGATCGTATCGACAGCCTTCTCGACTTCGTCCCGCACCTTTCCCGTCACCTGTTTGTTCGTTTTTATCACGGCCAACGCGCGTTTCGCGTCGGCGCTTTGCGGCGCTCTCAAGTCCACTATGTTTATATGGTTGTCGCCCAGAATGCTGGCTATTTTACCAATCACTCCCGGTTCGTCGGCGTATTCAACGAAAAAAACGTTTCCGGAAGCTTCCAGGTAGAGTTTGTCGAAGTCGTTGAGCCGCGAGATCATAAGGTGGTTTTCAGCTATTGTGCCCCGCACGCTAACCTTGGCGATTGTGTCGTCGCCTTTGAAAAGGTCTATCGTCATCGACTCCCCATATTTTTTACCGTCGTCGACAGCGCGGTTCTCAACCACTATGCCTCTTTCCTGGAGGAGGGCCAGCGCGTCAGTCGCATCCGAGGAGACATTGAACTCCGGAGATATTCCGGCGACTATCGGAGCCAGCAGCCATTCTGAGTATTTTCCCAATTCTCCGTAGAAACTTGTTGATATTTGATGCGGAGATTTTTCCGTGCCTAGATAGTTTCTCGCGAGTTTCGCGAGAGCGAACGCCAACTCCTGGTATTTCGCGTCCAGTCCATCCGGAACTCCCTTGTTCACCACGCAATTGGCGACTCCTTTCTCGAAGTAGTCGATTGTCTGCTCGGCAGCGCGTTTCGCGGCGTTGAAGTTTGCCTCAACGGTACTGGCTCCCAAATGCGGGAGCATTATGTCCGCGATGTCCGCGACGCTTTTCTCGCCCTCGGCGTCCTTCGGATAGACATCGTTGCAGAAAATTATACCTTTATCTTTTTTCACCGCTCTTAAATCATCCTCGTTGACGACACCGGCTCTGGCGCAGTTTATCAGAACGGCTCCCGGCTTCATCAACTCGAAAAGTTTTTTATCTATCATACCCTTGGTCTCCGGTGTTTCCGGGATGTGAAGGGTTACGTAGTCGGAGTTTTCGAAAATCTTCTCCGCTGAACAGAGTTCCACTCCCATGTTTCCCGCGAGCTCCGCGGAGAGCACCGGGTCGTAGGCGAGCACTTTGACGTTGAATCCCGCAAGCAACTTCACAACGAGGCGACCGATATTACCCATTCCGAGGATTCCGACCGTTTTGTTTGAGAGTTCTTTGCCCATCAAACGTTTTTTCTCCCATTTACCGGCTCGGGTTGAGGAATCGCCCTCCAGAATGTGGCGCGAGGCGGCCAGCGCGAGGGCTATCACCTCTTCGGCCACCGCGTTGGAGTTCGCGCCAGGTGTGTTCATCACGTCCACGTTTTTCCCGCGCGCGTACTTCGTGTCGATGGTATTGTATCCCGCTCCGGCTCGGACCACCAGGCTGAGCTTCGGCAACGAGTCTATAATGTCCGGTGTAACCTTCTCGCTTCGAACGATCAACACCTCGGTGTCGGGATTGGCCGCGGCTAGTTCCTCCAAAGACGCGTCGGCATCCTGGATCACGCTATAGGCTTTATCTTTCAAAAGCTCAGCGGCGATTTTGTCGAGTTTCGTCGGGATCAGTACTTTTTTCATAGTTGGCGTAGCTCCTTTATTTTCTTTTTTTGTTCACGCGGGGACGAATGGTGTAGACACCCATTGTTCTAGTCCAAGCGTCTTTGTATCCCATTCGTTTTTTCTCGTTTCTCTCATTTCCCAAATATATGATTTCTTTCTCCGTATCGTTGTATCCGACGATCAGAAACATATTCGAATGCCCATCATCAGTTCCTCCCGTTCCAATTCCCCAGACGACCGGTGTTTTTCTGGCTATCAATTTTTTCACCTGTGGAACGAACCATCTAGCGCAATTTTTAGCTCTGGCTTTCATCAACGATTCTTTATTCATCGCCAGAAATTCCTTTCTCACCCCGCCTATGTACCAATGAGTGTTCTGTCCTCTGAGATTGATAAGCTTGGTGCCATCGCGCTTCGCCTGACCGTTGTATTTTCTCACAAGTCCGCGGAATTGTGAATCCCTCATGCAAAAAAGTTTTTTTATTTTGAGGTTGGCCGATCTTCCCTCGTGTTTCGAGAAATTCACGAATTTATCCATTCTAGCGTCCACGCTTCCAAAATCAAGCGTCCTGACATGTTCTATTTTGTCAATTAACTGGAGATAGCTCGGGGAGGGAGTTATATCGTAATACAGCATGAGCCGAGCGATAGTCAATGTATACGAAAAATCGCTTTCCGTAGGCAAGCCGTCATCACTTTTCATTTGCAAAACGACATCTCCATCCTTTTTAGTGGTCTCTTGTTTTGCTTTTTCATCTTCAGCGTAAGAAACAAAAGAGAAGAGGGTAAAAGCCAGGACAATCGTCAGCGACAGTGTTTTTTTCATGATTCCTCCTTGTGTTTGATTTTTTTATGCGGCGAACCGCGTTGAACTTATTTCGTAATTAAATCCGTAATTTCTTTTGTTACGGAGGAATCCGTCTCAATCGCCATTTTAGCGTATTTCACGGCATCGTCGTATCTCGCGTACCAGTCGCAAAAGAGGGCGGTCCGCATATAGCCCTGCGCTCCATCTTTCATTTTTCCCATATCAGTCCTCGTTTTGGCGAAGAAAGCGAGCATTTTAGCGAACTGCGATGGGGCCAGATTGTTCCAATTGACCCGCTTACGCTCATCCGAAGAGAGCTTTATCGAAAGATATTTCGGATTGGCCATCACTTTTCCCCGCAAAATTGTTCCATCGCGCAACTTTATGGTCTTTCCCGTGTACGGCATATGAAACATCATGGCGCAGAGATATCTTTTCAGCGCTGTGACTTGTTCGGCGCGTTTTCTCTCTCTCACCGCTATACGTGATGGTAATGATGAAAAATACGCGTCCAGTATTTTTGGAGAGAAATCGAAAGAGGCTGGTCTGGGCCTTTTAGAGGCGAAGCTCCTGCTGGCGCGGAGAGACTGCGGGGTCAAATCACGTAACGCGCGGGGGATGAATACCGCGCCTCGCTTGGTTGATGTGCCGACTCCGGATTTCGTGAGATTGGATGATGATAAATTGGTGGATGCGATGAGCTTCTCCAAAGAGGAAATATCGCCTTTGCGCATGAAAAGCCAGTCGTACCAGATTCTCACGCGTTCATTAAAACATTTCACCCAAGCGTCGTCGGGAAAAACCGCCAATCCCACGTTGTAGCGTTTATACGCTTCGCGGACCTCGGATACCCTGTTGGGCGCGTTGGGAGTATACACGTTTTTAAGAAAGATGGCGATCTCACCCGCTAAAACAACAGAGCCTTTGTTTTTCAAGGCGCTTCGCAATCTTTTGGCTGTGTATGCTGGCTTCGAAAGATAAAACAAGACGGCCAATTCCGGCGCGTCTATCTCCAGACCTTCACTGTTCAGGGTTTCCGCTATTTCACGGCATCTCGCCCCGGGATTGCCGGCACGGCTCAGATACGACGCGAACGCCAATTGAAGAGCCGCCTGTTTTTTTGTCTCCAAAGCCCCGTCTAGAGAATTGAGAGCGTCGGACGCTTGAATCATGGCTCTTTTGATTTTTCCTTCCGACAGCGCCGATGTCACATCCGGCAAATAATCATAGGAGAGCGGGCGGGGTGGTGGGGCGCCTGGTATGTAATCCGCGAGATAACCTTCAGCCCAAAGATAATAGCCTCCAGCGGCAAAAGCCAGAAAAAATAGTATTTGGACAATAAACGACAAAAAGGAGCTTTTCTTTCTCGGAAGATATGAGTGTTTTGGTTTGTTCACCGTTTTTTTGGGGAGCGATTGGTTTTTTTGCTTTTTAGGAACGCTGGAG
>JAADHT010000020.1 GCA_013151705.1 Kiritimatiellota bacterium
TGTAGATGTCGCCCAAATGCGACTCCCCCCCTGTTTGAACCCTCTCCGGACTCACGTATTGCGGACTGCCCCAGGAGGCGGCTATTTGAGCCATTTCGTCGGAGTCTTCCGCATGCAGAGCCTGGGATATCCCAAAGTCGCCTATTTTCACGTTCCTATCGCCGTCCAACATGAAATTGCCGGGTTTGATGTCGTGGTGGATTATTCCATGTCTTTTCGCGTTGTCCAAACCCTCGGCCACGTCCTTGAGCCATTTGCATGACTCGTCGACGGAGAGCCCTTCGCCTTTCGTCTTGGCTATCTCAACGTCCAGCGAGCCGCCCGACATGTACTGCATCACGAAGTAGGCCTGCCCTTCGTATTCCCCGCAAGTGTAGATGGGAAGGATCGCGAAATGGTTCAATGTGGCCACTGTGCGGGCTTCGTGGAGGAAGAGCTTGTTTTTCCCGTCGTTGTCGACGGACTTCTTGTTCAATATTTTTATAGCGACCTCTCGGTCCAAGGCCAAGTCCAAGCCTCGATAAACGACAGACATGCCTCCTGTGCCGCAGAGCTCCTCAAGCAGATAGTTGTCGAACCAGCGCGGCACTATTATCGATGACGAGCAGGAAGGACAGCTTATCTGCGAGAACGGGGTCATGTCCGTCAGATCCAGTTTCTGTCCGCAATTGTAGCAGAATATTTTAAGACGTTTTTTCTGCGCGTCCGACTCTGGTTGAGCCGCCGGCGGATCATTGTTCAATGTCGAACGGTTTATTTGAATGGTGTCTTCCGACAGCGGCTCCTCTTCGGGTTGAGCCGTCGTGGAACCTCCACGCGGAATGGGTTTGGGAACTCCAAGTTGCCTCACTTCGCCCGTCGCTTCGTTTTTGGGCGTGGCGGACGGTTCATTTTCCGGAACTGGCGAGTTGTCTGCCTTGTCTGCGGGCATATAATGGCTCCTGATCAAATAGCGTTCGACGCTTTGGATACGCAAAGAATTTGAAATGTAGCATTCCGCCGCGTATTTTCCAGCGCTCCGAGGAAAAATTCTGTTATAAAATCAGGTTGCTTTCTCCGCGGCATCCTACCTTGAAGCGTGAATGAATTTACTTTCTTAACTTGAATATTTATCCGCTTCGGGCGGATTCAATGTGGATTTCGGTGAGACTCTCGTCGAGAACAAATTCAGAGAAGGGTGGCTCCTAGCGCCACCGCGTCGTCCCCAAGCTCTGAAACCGTCAATTCTATCTGTTCGGGACGCAATGCGAAAAGATGCTCGTCGAATCCTTTTCGGATAAACGACATAAGTTTTTTCCCTAGCGCCTCGATAACTCCACCTCCGAAAACAATGCGGTCAGGGTCTATCACGGCCGCTACACTCGCGGCTCCGAGCCCCAGAGAATACGCCGCTTTGTCCAGCACCTCCATCGTCACTTTGTCGCCGGCCTTGTACGCTTTCGCCAACGCCGAGCTTTTCAATTTCGAGAAATCGCCAGCGATGTATTCCGTCAATAGACTCTTCTCGCCTCTGTTGTTGATTAGTTCCTGGAATTTCGCCGCCATTCCCACCTTGCTCGCATACGCCTCCAAACATCCCTTGTGGCCGCAGCTGCATTGTCTGCCGTTTTTTCTTATTATGACGTGTCCGAACTCTCCAGCCAAACCATGCGAACCTGTTAGAAGTTTTCCATTCAACACGACTCCGCCGCCGAGTCCGGTTCCCATGAAAAAACCGATGACGGTTTCCGCCCCTTTTCCGGCCCCCAGTCTAGCTTCCGCCAGAACGCCGCAGTTCACGTCGTTGCCGAGCGCCACCGGTTTGCCGAACCACTTTTCAAATTCAGCCTTCGCGGGGACTCCGTTCCATCCAAGATTGTGCGCTCCAAACACCAGATCGGAGTTTTCCGTCACCGCTCCCGGCATGGCCACTCCAATGTTTTTGAACGCGGAGAACCTCACTCCCGCGAGTTTCGCGGCGGCTTTCGCGGTTTCAAGCATCACGACGGCCGTATCGGCCACGGTCGCTCCGGACGGAGTCGGGCTCTTGGCTTTTCCGATGACTTTATCGGTTTCATCCACGACCACGGCGTATATTTTCGTGCCGCCGAGATCTATTCCAATTCTCGCTTTTTTCATTGAATATCCTTCGAATCAGCCGTTCAAGTGTTTTTCACGAACAACAAACCAGTTAACAGAAACAGCAAAGAGTAAGCCGCGAAAATCGCCGTGAAGGAATAACTCCATTTGCGCGAGGCCGATATTTTACGGATGAGATCCCGCATCAAATGGGGTTTGCCGCAGAAAAAAATCCCCAAAGTTCCCATCGCAAAACAAAATCCGGATAAAAGCGGCGCCAGCGGCGCTTTGTACGCGAATGACGCGTAAAGCAGATAGTGGGCGAAAAGTATCAGGAATCCGCCTAGCGCCCGCGAGAAAATGTAGTCCAGGAATTGATAAACGATCCACAAAGACGCCACGGCCAAGGGAATAAGCCAAGATTGCATTCCGTCGGGCACGAGAGGATGCGACTCCGGCACGCACCAGGCCAAATCCACTCCCGCCAGAATCACTCCGAAAAGGATGTTGCGCGGTAGCGGTTCCCATTTCGCGAGTTTCGCGGGTGATTGCCGAACCGCCCAAACGGCGGCCAGTCCCGAAACACAAGCGAAGGAGAAAAGCGATATGGAAAAAACGAGTCGATAGTTCATAGTATGTTTATTTCCGAATTTTACCGGCTTCGCCGGAACAATGACAATCTTTTCGAACAGGGTTAGGGATGTTTTGAATCATTTCGAGACAAAAAATCATATCATATACCACCCGGTCAGTCGCGCGGGCGAATTACGTCGATCAAACCGGATGAGGGTAAAAAAAGACGGCAGGCGACGGCAGGCGCGAAGTTTTTCCAAGCCGCATGGACCACGCGACTCAAGCCTCGGGCGCTTTTGTGTCGTCCAATATGCGTCTGATTTCATTGGCCAAAGCGTCAATTCTGCAAGGCTTCGGCAGAAAGCCCAACGCTCCCTGTCGTAGCAAATCGCTGACTTCGCCTTCCGAAACATAGCCGCTTATGAGGAGCACCTTGACATCGGAATCGAGCCGTTTCAATTCGAAAAACGTGCTGTGCCCACCTAGTTTCGGCATTATCATATCGAGAATGACCAAGTCTATCTCGTTCGGATTGTTCCTGTATATCTCGACCGTGTCCAATCCGTCCTCGGCTAAAATCACCGAATAACCAAGATTCTGCAACGACTCGATAAGCACGTCCCATACGGCCTCGTTGTCATCGACCAGAAGAATCGTCTCGTCGCCGCCGGGAAGTTTCGCTCTTTTAGCCATATCACCCCTGTTGTATATCCATCAGTTTTCCAAACCCCGTCATGTCGAATATGCGCTGAATCTCCTTGGACGCGCCTTTCACTTTGATCTTCGTCGGTCCGGCGACCCTGACCACTTTCACGCATGAGCGCAGAAAGGAGGACGCCACGTATTCAAGTTCGGCGAAATCGAACACCACGGGGGAACCGGCGTGTTGAACCTTGTCTATCAACTCGTCCTCCGAGCTCACCGCGTCCGCGGTGTCCATTCTGCCTGAAAACCGACATATGAACTCATCGTCTTTCTTCTCGTAAACAATCATTTTCTACTCCGGAGAGGTTGTCGCGGCCCCCCGTTCGAAACCGCTCCGTCGAAACGGGCGGGTGTCAATATCCGGAGGACCGAGTGAAAATCGGCGCGGCCGGACTTCTGTCCGAACACCTGAATCTACAGTCCTTCCGGATTTTTTTCAAGCAATTTTCAAAATAAAGCCGTCTTCCTTGTGGATTATGCGGGAATCCGTGGTAGATTTCGCACTTCGCAGGTCCGGATTTGATTCGACTCCACCGAAAAAGGTTTAGCCGAGACGCCGCGCTTCGAGCGGAAATGGTTGGAGTTTTTTCATGCGGACTCGATTTTGCAATGCGACGGAATCAATATGAAAACAACCAAACACCGTGAGAACCGAGTGGTGATAACCGGAGTGGGACTCGCCGCTCCGAACGGCGATTCGCTTGAGGAGTTCAGGAGAAACCTTCTATCCGACGTCTCCGGAGTGACAAAGACGGAATTGCGCTTCATCGGCGAGGTTCCGGCTGGACTATGCTCCTTCGATCAATTCAGATACCAAAACAAACGCGAGGTGAGAACCGGAACAAGAGCGGGTTCCATCGCCGTTTATTGCGCCAACGAGGCGTTAACCGACGCGGGTGTGTCGCTGGATTCCGTTGACAAAAGCCGTATCGGCATCTACATCGGCATAACCGAGCACGGCAATGTCGAGACCGAGAACGAAGTCCACAACATCAGCCAATTCGACTACGACGTCAAATATTGGAATCATTACCACAATCCGCGCACCGTCGCCAACAATCCCGCGGGCGAAGTAACGGTCAACACAGGAATAACCGGCCCGCACTACTGCATCGGCGCCGCTTGCGCCGCCGGAAACGCCGGCTTGATTCAAGGGGTTCAGCAACTGCGTCTCGGAGAAGTGGATGTCGCTTTGGCGGGGGGCGTTTCCGAAAGCACGGGCACTTTCGGGATTTTCGCGAGTTTCAAAAGCCAGGGCGCCTTGGCGACGCATGACGATCCAGCCAAGGCGAGCAGGCCGTTCGATATCGACAGAACGGGCATCGTGGTGGCCGAGGGCGGCTGTCTGTATGTGCTGGAGAGACTGGACGACGCTTTGTCTCGTGGCTCGGACATCATAGCGGAGGTCTTGGGATACGCGATGAACTCCGACGCGACTCATTTCGTGCTGCCGAATTCAGAACGTCAAGCCGAGTGCGTGGCCAAAGCCATAGAAAGAGGCGGTCTGCTCCCTGGCGACATGGACATAGTGAACACCCACGGCACCGGAACCCATTCGGGCGACATTCAAGAAGCGAAAGCCCTGAAGACCGTCTTCGGTTCCGGCTCAAAACCTTACTTCAACAACACCAAAGGCTTCATCGGCCATGCGATGGGCGCGGCGGGCGCGCTTGAGCTGGCTGGAAACCTTCCCGCGTTGAAAGACGGAGTCGTTCATCCCTGCATGAACTTGGATTCCATCGATCCTGAATGCGACTTGGACAATTTAATCAAGGACGAACCATTGGAGACGGAAGACGGAGTCGATGTCATTTGCAACAACTCGTTCGGTATGCTTGGAATAAATTCCGTGGTCATAGTCGGGAAATACCATCATTGAAATTTAAAAATCATATAAACGAGTGTTGCCGTTCACCACTAACTTTCACCCGTCATCGCTCGATGAATGGCGCGAACTTCGCGGAAAACTGATCGAGAAGGTTTGGGCTAATCTGGGAACCCGTCCCGACCACTCACTGGATTTGGAGCCGCGGGAGACCGGCGAAAACAAAATGGACGGATACACCGTCAAAAACATCGTTTTCCAAAGCAGAAAGGATTTCCTCGTCACAGGCAACCTCTATGTTCCCGAAGGTCTCGGTCCGTTTCCGGCAGTTCTCGACATGCACGGACATTGGAGCCATGAGATTCGCAATCAAAGCGAAGTTTTAAGTTATACGCAATACTAGGCCACATTTCCACAAATCCGAGTTTAGATGAAAAAATCGACGAAAATCATTCTTTTCTGCGTCGCCCTCGCTGCTTTCGCGGTCAGGGTGCAGGTGTGCAGGGAACTCGCCAGCGCCGATCCACAGGTGTCCAATCCCGGTAATTACACCGACATGTGGACCTACCGTTCGCTGTCGGAGCGCATCGTCAAAGGCGAATTCAAGAAGGAATACTATTACCAGCCCTTCTATTACGCCGTTTTCCTGCCGGCCTTGAAACTCGCGTTCGGTTTCGGAATATGGCCGGTCATACTGGCGCAGTGCCTTCTTTCGGCTCTGACGGTCTGGCTTGCCGGCGCCACCGCCTCGAAACTCTGGAACGGAACCGCGGGAATCGCGGCCGCCGTTCTCGCCGCGTTGTCAACCACGCTCATCCTCTACAACGCCTTTTATTTAATCGCCACGTTGCAGGCGTTCTGGATCGCGTTGCTGGCGTTTCTTTGCGTGAAAGCGCTTGACACCCGCGATTCACGCGCGAAATCCCTCGTCCGCCGCTCCTTTGAATGGGGCGGAATAGGATTCGTCGCGGGATTGACGATATTGACCCGTGGAAACGTCTGGTTTTTCGTTCCCGGCATTCTCGTTTCGACGGCTATCGCGGAATCCGCATTGATTTCGTCCGAAAAACCGGACGCTAAACAACGATTCAAAGCGCTCGTTCCGGCGTTCCTGTTTCTTCTTATGGTTTTGGCGACTCAAATTCCTTTCGCCTGGCGCAACACGATGATCAAGGGTTCCCTGACCGGACCATCCACCGCGGCGGGCGCTGTTTTATGTTTGGGCGACACTCCGGAATCGCCTCCCGGCGGACGCGAGGCCGGGACCGGACCGGGACCAATGGAGTATCCTGAAACCTGCAAAGCCTGGAGTTCCGAAGGCGCCACCTCATCAGCCGTCCGGCGCATATTGAGTTGGGCGGTCTCACAACCAATGGCGTTCGTCGAGCTGCAATTCAGGAAATGCCTGCTTTTTTGGGATTACCGCGAAATTCCCAACAACATAGCCGTAGAATCGGATGGATTGCTCAGTCCGACTTTGACGAGGCTGGGGCTGCTTCCGACTATGGAACTCAAGACCCCGTTCGGACCGCGCGCGGTCATTTTCCTGAATCTTATACCATCCACCGCGGCATTGCTGATTCTAGGTCTAGCGGGAGCCCTTTTCACGCTGATCCGCGTCGCCGTTAAAATCGTCGGCAAGCGCGCTTTCCGCGTTTCCGAGGCGTTGCTGCTCTATTTCGTCGCGGCATACTGGCTTGGAACCGCGGCGTTCTACATTTTAGCGCGGTTCAGAGCTCCCGTCTTTCCTTTGCTAGCGATATTCGCGGGCGGATTCATATTCCACTCGAAAAAACTGTTTTTCCGTAATCGGCGGCTCGGAGAGAAAGCGGCGCTGGCCGCGATATTCGCGGTGTTGTTCTCTGGAGCGATCGTTTTCGCCGGATACAATCTTTACCGCGGACATTGCGAATCGACGGTGATCCGGCTCGTTCGACCGAATGGAACGGTTTCAAAACTCGACGAGTCGACATTCCTTCTGCTCGACAACGGGCCCGCCGCGTTCGGAGGCTGGAAACCTTTGAAGACGAAATCCGGTATGACTTTGAAAAAACGTTTCGTAATTCCGGAAGCGGCGACGAGAAAAGCGACGGGAAGTATGGAACTGCGAGCGGACAGTCAAAAAACATTATTCAAAACCACTCTGAAACTGCCTTTGGTCTGGAACTCTTCGGGGACGACCGAGATCGTCGTCAACGGAAAGTCTTTTCACATCTCCGCTCCATCCAGGCCGCGCCGCGAAACCCGCGAATTCGAAATACCGCTTCCCAAAGACGGCATAGTGGAAATATCGTTCCGCGGGATTGACGGGGAGTTGTACCTGTTTCTCGACGGACAACGAGACTATTCGCGAACAGCGTTGAACGGAGACAAAATCGATTCCGAGCTTGTCGCCAGCCTAGTGATAAAAGAAACAAGAGCTGACAACTAGATGATCACAAGCATTACTCCAACCAACGACAATCCAAAAACCTGGAAAACAGGTCTCGTCCGCCATCCGATTCTTGTTTTAAGCGTCTTTCCGGTTATCGGAATGCTCATCCTATACTGGAGTATGGAGAGATGGGGAATATCATGCTCCTTCGACACCAGCGCCTACCTACTCACCGCAGAAAATTTTCTACAAGGAAAAGGGGTTGACATATTGCTCTCCACGGGCAAAGTGATTCCACAAATGCATTATCCGCCGTTGTATTCGATGTTTCTTTCAGTTTTCATGTGGATGGGAATGGACAGGCTGGCGGCCCCGATGTGCTTGAGCGTCATATTGTTCGGAGCCAACATATCGATGGTGTCGCTGATAGTTTACGACAACACACGTTCCCCGCGATTCGCTGTTCTGGCCTCCTTTCTCGCTCTGACGTCGAATATTCTCGTTTACATTCACACCATCGCGATGTCGGAGGCGCTTTTCATCTTCCTTGGTCTGTCGGGAATCCATTTCACAGTGTCATACGCGCGGAAACGAAAACCCTCTCATCTGATATTCGGCGCCATCTGTTACGCCTTGGCGTTCCTGACAAGACATGCGGGGTTAGCTTTTATAGCGGCGGGAGCACTCACCATACTTATATACGATCGCCATAGAATAAAAAAAGCGGTTCGCGACAGCTTGTTCCTGACAACTCTCGGAATCGCTCCGACTTTATTATGGATACTGGTCCACTTATCAAGTTTTACAGCCTATCTCGAATCCGGAGGCAGAACCATCAAATGGCATATGCTCGGGTTGACAAGACCATTATCGTTGGCCAATACAGCCGTTCAATGGTTGCTTCCAGGGAAAGTCCCATTTCAAATAAGAATGATTTTCGCCACCGCTCTTTTGACGACGGCTATGTATATTCTCATATCGTACAGGAAAATTCTAAGAAAAGTCATTTCAGAATGTCTGAATGACGCGGATTCCGCGGTTTTCACGGCGTTTGCGGGATTTCTGCTTTTCTACGCGGCGCTTCTGCTCTTTTCCATTTTGCTGGTCGACGCGTTCATTCCACTCGACACCAGAATCCTATCGCCAGCGTATGTCGCGTTTTTGGTGTTGGCGCTCTGTTTGTTGAATAAGATCCCCGCCAAAACCTGGCGGAAACCGCTTTTCCGATGCCTCATCATCGGCGGCATAGCGTGTTTTTCACTGGTATCGACGGTGCGGTCAATCAATTATTTGCTGATATTGCGGGAGAATGGCGGCGGTTGCACACGCGCTGAACTGCGAAATTCCAGAATCATCGCCTATCTGCGGACTCTGCCCGAAAACACTGTGGTCTACGCCAACGATCCGGCTCCCATCTACCTCCTGACCGGGAAACGGGCTGATTTCCTGCCGAACAAAAAAAGTCCGTTCACGAAAACTCCAAATCCGAATTTCCGCAAACAGATGGAAACGCTTGAGAATCAATTGGAGAAAAAATCGGCGGTAGTGGTGTGTTTCAAGGACGGAGTCCACAAATTCATGACGGGATATTGCATAAAAGAAGCGGAACTACGCACGGAGATTTCTCTTAAAAACATTCTAAAAACGCGGGACGGCAACGTCTACGTAAGGCGATGATGGTTTTTATTGCATGATGCAGTCTCGCAGCCATGAAGTTTTTCTGGAAGACGCGCCTCGTCCACTGTAACCCAAAGGGCGGTGCTCCGCATAGGCCGACCGGAGATAATCAAAGTAGAAATCAGATTCATCCATGGCGAAACATAGAGCCGTGCGGTTCGCATTTTGGGCAGTTGAGCTTTTTCCCGAAAAGACAAGCGATGGCAGCCACGGGATAGAGGTAAATCCGCAGATCCGCCATGGCTATCGGGTAGAGCAGACCGACAACAGTCAAAACGAGCATGTATTTCGAATACACGCCCCCTCCAAACAGCCCGACCATCATCAACACAACAGGAAATTTGACAGCCAAAAGATAAACCTTCAAAATGCCGATCTGCGTCAGACATTTCGCCCCGCCGCAAAGCGGACATTTCAAACCAGACTGTGCCGCGTTGTTATTCATACGTTCTCTACTTGGCTCAAACGTTC
>JAADHT010000072.1 GCA_013151705.1 Kiritimatiellota bacterium
GTGTTTCACTTAAAACTTAGCTATGACCGCGTTCTCACGGCGCCAAGGCGCTCCGTGAGAACGCAGTCACGGGCGAGAGCCTTTCGGGCTTCAGCGTCCGACGACGACGATACTCATATCGCCTTTCGCCGGCGGGAATTCGAACCCGACTGGTGCGTGACACCGACGTTTTGAAATAAAAAAAGAGCCGGGTGTTCTTCAAAGGAAACCCGGCTCTTTTATTTGACGGCGGCGAAAATAATGGAAATGGAATAAACGTTCGCTCATATATTTATAACACAAAGAATAATGGTAACCACTCAGCACTTTTTTAACCACTAACGAACACTAACATACGCTAACAAAACCAATGTTTGGCGGTCCGAACCGGACCGCCAAACGGTGTCGCTTGAATTTAAAACGTGGAACGTTTCGCCGTTCAGGTTGAACGGTGAAACATTGTTTTCTCTCCGTTAGCGTTCGTTAGTGAAAGTTAGTGGTGAATAGGCAGTAAATGATTTCATCTTGGCGCCCATGGCGTCTTTGGTGGTAAAAAAATTGAATTATCATGGGAGAAGAGATTTTTATGGATATTTATGGTAGGATGGAAGAGATCTGCTCTGATTCGGAGTTTCAGGAAGAGATTATCGCTTTTTTAACGGAGATTTGCGAGATAGACACGACGCCGAACGCGGATGTCTCCGTTATGCGCGAGAAAGAGACAGCGGTCTTCGAGATACTGGAGAAACGTTTGCTGGCTTTGACTTCCATAGGTGGTACAACGGAGCGCAAACCCGTAAACCCGGCGATAAAAGATCATCCGGCATTTTCATTGCTGCATTTTACGAAGACCAAAGAGCGGCCAGAGGGGCTTTCAGCCGAAGAGGTTTACGATGGGCGTTTCAATCTGCTTTTCACGCTTGACGGCGAATCATCGGCCAGTGGACGAAACACCGCTATGAACGCGCACATAGACGTGGTGGCGCCGTTTATTCCGCCCAAAAGGGAAGGCGACAAGCTTTTCGGCCGCGGCAGCATAGACGACAAAGGCGCGGTCGCCGCTATGATCGGCGCTTTGAAAGTGCTCAACTCGCTTTCCGCGGAAGGTCTCGTCGAATTGAAAAACAAATTGACGGCGATGTTCGTGATAGAAGAGGAGACTGGCGGAAATGGTTCGCTCTCGCTCGCTCGCGACCGCGAACTGAAAAAGCGTTACGATTCGATCATGGTTCTGGAATGCGCCGACAATCGAGTCTATCCGGCGAACCGCGGCGCAGTGTGGTTCAAATGCGCGCTTTCCGCGGTGTCGGACGCGTCCGTTCCATTGCTGGAAACAATTGTTTTCGCGATTCTCGCGGCCCGCGCCGAGGGAGCGGTGGTCAAAAGCGAATCGGAACATGCGTTGTTCCCGCATCGGCCGGTTCAAACCTGCAACGGTATCATCGGTCCTTTCGGAGAGCACCCGTCCCGCATATGCGGGCAGGTGGTGTTCGAGCTCAAATGCGACGCGCTGGAGGAATCCGCTATAGTCGCGGAAATCGACGATGCCATCGCTGAATACATCTCGCTCTACGGGGACAAGACCCTTGAAACCGATCCGGCGACGAACAAACCCAAAGTTGAGCGTCATTACGAGATTTCCGCGGTTTCCGCGGGAGCGTTCAAAATAACGGTCAACGGTTCCACGGGACACATGGGATCGATTCTCGAGAATGACGACGCCATATTGAAATTCGCGCATATCGCGAGGAATTTCATCGAGCTGAAATACTCGAAAAGTTTGGCGTTGGAGCTTTCTTTGGAGAACTTCGACTCATCCAAAGAGCTGGAACTCGAGGGTGGACAGGGGTTTCTGCCGACCCATCCAATCGAACAGATAATGAGCCGCATAGAAAACGCCTTCAAAGAGGGCGTGAAAGAGTATCTCGAGCTGTCGGGCGCCTCCTCCGGCTCGATCCGCGTGAAAGTCTCCTACGACAAACTGCACAACGCCGCCTTCGATGGCGATCCGAACTCCGAATCGTTCATCAACGCGAAATCCGCGGGCGTCAAAGCCGGAATGATCGCGGAGGATGCCGAGATAAGAGGATGGGACGTTTCATGCGACGCCAGATTGTTCGCCACGGAGTATCCCGGCATGCCGGTGATAACATCCGGTCCCGGCGCGTTGAAGTACGCTCACGCCGACAACGAAAACCTCCATATCCCCGATCTGTTCAAATCAATCCGTTTTCTCGTGGATTTTATTCTAAAAGAGACTGGAAGTTGAAAAGGGGCTCCGTTTGGTTTAGAGATGTTTATTAAATTGTGAGAGTTTGCCGTACTTCGTCGCAGGCCTCGAAAAACGCCGCCACATTTTCGGGTGGCACCTCCGGCTCCAGCACATGGGTCGGGGAGAGCGTCAAACCACCGTTCAACGCGTCAAGCTCGTCGCACCACTCCCGGACTTTCGCGCGGACATCGTCGGGTGTTCCGAACGGAAAGGTCGTTTGAGTTCCCATGCAACCGTCGAAGGCGAGATTCCTTCCATAGCGTTTTCTCAATTTCACCGGGTCAAGGCATTCAGGCTGGACAGGGTTGAGAATGTCCACTCCGATCTCAATCAAATCGTCTATGATGTCCTCGATGTTGCCGTCGGAATGGTACCATATTTTTATATCCGGCTTTATCTCCTTGGCGGCGGCGTAAACCTTCGCCCATCTTGATTTCATCACATCTCGCCACAAATCTATTTGAAACATCATGGAATTCTGGTTCGCCACGTCGTCTCCGGTTATCAATACATCGACCCCGGCTTTCGCCGCGGCTACGGCGTTGCGCAGATTGTTTTCGTAAAATTTTTCGAGAACGAATTCCGCCCAATCCCTATTCGTCATCAAATCTATCAGAAACGGCTCGTATCCGCGCACTTCCCACGCCGATTCGTACATGTGTCCGATATGCCCCGACACGACGTTCCCCGCGGCATGTCCTTCGGCGACAACCTTCCGCAATTCCTCGTCACTCCACCCCTCGTTGCATGGAAACGGATAGGCCTCGATCTCCTCGAAGGTGTCGGCGTTTTTCAACGGACTGATGAATTCCGTGAAATGGTGGAACCCGCATCCTTGATGCCCGCATCCGTTGCCGTCAATGTAAAACCCGTTTTCACCGACCTCGTATTCCGGAAAATAGACGCTGTAATCCGGAGCCACGTAATCCTCCGGCGGTCGCATGAGGGAGCTGACTGGAACATCCATGTCGTAAAATTCGATGGGATCGCATCCCAGAAATTCGGTCATCGTTTTCCGCATGTCCTTGACGTAATTCGCGAATCTCGGAACCCTGTCGACTTTTTCGAAATTAACAAACGCTTGAAACCTTTCCAACTTGTTCATATCAACTTCCTTTTTTTAACGGGGTCAATGACATCAAACCGAAATAATCATCAAAATTACAGTTATATGGTTTGACAATGAGTTTCAAGAGAATATAATAATCATTATATGATATTAAAAATCAGAAGGTGCGATTATGGCGAGATGGAGTGTTGACTTTCAGGTGTACAATGCCGTCGAAGGTTTTCCGTATCCCAAGCATATCGAGATGGAAACGCGGGATTCGCCATCTTATCATTGCGAGGGACGCTTGCGACCTCCCAGCGACGCCGTTTTGTTCGTTCACACACTTTCGGGTAGAGGTCAGTTCGGTGTTGATTCCGAGTTTTTCGATTTGCCGGCCGGCACCGCGTTTTTAGCGAAATCCAGCGATCCGCGCGTGGAATGGCGTTTTCCGGAAAACGGCTCGATCCCTTGGACCTTCATTTGGATGTCCATGTTCGGAAAAAGCGCTTTGGCGATGTGCGATGGATTGGTAGCGAAACACGGGCACGTCTATTCTGTGGGGAATGATCATCCCCTAATCGCCAGACTTTTAAACTACGGTGCGTTTGAGCGGGTCATCCACCCTTTGTCTCCGCGAGAGGGGGCGGACATCGTCCTCAACCTTCTGTGCGGACTGGCGGCTCTATTTGAAACTCCGACCGTCTATTCCCCGAGAAGTTTGATGGTCAGGCAAGCGCAGGAGGTAATCCTCAAAGAATTGGAGACGGGCATATCCATAGCGGGCGTCGCCGAGCGGTTCAATATGTCCCGCGAGCATTTTTCGCGAATTTTCAAGGAGGAGACGAACGAGACTCCGAAGGCGTACATAGCCAGGCAGCGGATCTCGCGGGCCTGCCGACTGCTCAGGGAGACGCGTTTGAGCTGCAAGGAGATAGCCGACTTGTTGAAATACGAAAACGCCACAAACTTCTCCAGAGCCTTCAAAAAAGTCTTGGGATTGACTCCCCGCGAGTTTCGCGACTCCTCCGCGATGCCGCTGCTCTGATTAAAATATCCCGTGAAGGAGGGCTGTCTCGCCGACACGTCGGCGAAATGACTCTACTCGCGAAACGGTGCCGAAGAGAATATTCAATGGTGGAGTGAGACAAATTTAAACCAGGAGTTGACAAATTTCGTTACACTTTATTATAAGGAAGAGCGGAATAAGCGACCTAACACCCAAGGGACACTCTGAACGTCGAACATCCAACATCGAATTTCGAATGAAAAACCATTAGCGTCACTCGTCCGCCGTTTTCGGTTTCACGGACGCGACGAACTCGCCTAGTCGCTTCCAATACTCACTTCCCGCCTTGAATTCCACATTGTTGTGGCCGGCGTCGTTCAACCAATAGAACGATTTCGGGGATTTCGCCTTTTCGTACAACGCCTCGCCATGGAAGAACGGAATGATCTTATCAAGTTTTCCGTGAATGAAGAAAACGGGACATTCAATATCATTCACGATGGCGAGGTTGTCAAATTTGTCGAACGGGAGTATTTTCACTTTCGAGACGATCCGGAAGACCGACATGAACGCGCTTTCCAGAATGAGCGCGGCGACTTTGTGGTCATGCGCGAGTTTCGCGGACGGCCCTCCGCCGATCGAGCGTCCCCAGACGATTATCTTATCGTCCGGCACTCCTTTTTCCCGCAGATGGCGGTACGCCGCCTCGGCGGCGGCGTTGACCGAGTGTTCCGAGGGCGTTCCGGAGCTGGTGCCGTATCCGGGATAGTCGTACGCCAGAAGAGAGCATTCCAGCTTTTCCGGAATACTTTCCAGGAAATCCGCAATCAACCCCAAATCGGTTCCGTTGCCGTGGCTGAAAAGCACCCAGAAATTCGAATCGACGGATTGTACCTCCCGGATCGCGATTAAATTCCCGTCCTCCGATTTTATCCTAGGATGTTCCGGAGAATCAACGTACGAAGGGGTTGGCGCTGGAAAGATGATGGGATTCGAGAAAAAAACGGCGACGACGACAAGCAGAAGATACAAACCTACGACAACGCTTAAAAGCATCATTCCCAACCTCCGAAATATTTTGGAGAACAACGACCGTCGTTTTCTCTTTGAATCACGCATCATGCCGGTTCCTTTTATTTCAACCCTGAAGTGGTTCGGTTTTTATATCCTCGGATTTCCGCAGCGGCGGATCAGCCAGGGCCGACAATCCGAGGAATGGTTAAAAATATTGTCAGCCGCGGGGATGGAAACGTTTGTGTATCGATATCAACCGGTTTTGGTCCACGTGCGTGTAAATCTGCGTGGTGCTGATGTCGGCGTGCCCCAGCATCTCCTGAATGACTCTCAAATCGGCCCCGTTTTCCAACAAATGACTGGCGAACGAGTGTCGGAAGGTATGCGGATGAATGTTCTTGGCGACTCCGGCGCGCGAGGCGGCGTCCTTGACAATCGCCCAGATTCGCTCGCGGTCCAAGCGCCGCCCGCCGCGTGAGAGGAACACAAAAGGCGTGTCGCCGTTTTTCAGCAGTTTGGGTCTGGATTCGGCGATGTAGCGGTCGAGCAGATTCTCCGCGGTTTTTCCTATCGGAACGATTCTCTCCTTGTCGCCTTTTCCCGTCACCCTGAGAAGACTCTGTCCTCGTAGAATGTCGCCCATGCGCAATCCGGCGGTTTCCGAAACGCGAAGTCCGCAGGCGTACATCACCTCCAAAATGACTCTGTTTCTGAAGACCAGCGGGTCTTTTCCGGTCGTTGGAAAAACCTTGAGTACGCTTTTCACCTCGTCGGGCGAGAGAAAATCCGGAAGCATTCGCCACAACTTGGGGGAATCCATCACATCGGTGATGTCGTTTGGAATGAGGTTCTCCTGGAAAAGATAGCGGAACAACACCTTTATGGAGACCAGACGTCTGGCTATCGATGATGATTGAAGCCCTCTCGAGCGGCAATCGGAAAGAAATGATATTATATCGTCGCGGGTGACCGCCGCGAAAGAGTTTTTGCCGGCGTTTGTAAGAAAATCCGCAAAATCCCGCAAGTCGGTCAAATAAGCAGAGACGGAGTTCGCGCTCAATCCTCTTTCGAGTGTCAGAAATCCTCCGAAATGCTTCAACGCGTCATACATTGAACCTAATCTCTATCACCTCGCCTTCGCGGACGATATAGTCGCGGTCAACCAACCGCGTCAAGCCTTTGGAGCGGGCGTCGTTCAGATTATGCGCGTCCCTGTATCCCTCGTAGCCCATAACCTCGCCTTTGATGAAGCCGCGCGCCAGATCCGAATGAATTTTTCCGGCGCAAGTGACGATGTCCGAGCCCTTCGGAACGAACCATGCGTGGACTTCCGGTTTGCCGGCGGTGTAGAAGAACATCACCTCCGCCTTGTCCATTATTTTTTTTATCAAATCGGTCAAATCGTCCGGATCATCTTCGTCCACGAGCAAAGTTGGTTTCAAGCTCAAAGGAGCAAGTTCGGCGATGATTGGGCGTTCCTGATCCGAAAAATCCATGTCACAGAGAGGTTTTTCGGCCTCCAGAAACTCGACGCAGCGTTCGAGGAGTGGCGCGTCTGGCGAATCTCCGCTCAATCTGTCGATTCTGTTCTCCAATTTCTCCAAATCGAGAATCAAAAGATCCAAAATCGTTTCCGCGGAGATGACAATGGCGTCGGCCCTCTCGAAATCGTCGGGGAAGAACTCGAAAAAGTATGGGGACACTTTTTTCGGCTCGAATTTCGCGGTCAACTCCGCCACGACCGGATCGTCGTATTTGATTTTCCCTTCGGGAATGTTCAATCCATGGAATGCTATTTTCATATTTGAAATTTCATGCGCTATTTGTAGAGCGCCTCCATGCGCTGGGCCACGTCACGGTATGCCACGTTGGCTTGGTATATCTGTTTGAAGCAGGCGGCGGCGTTCTCCTTGTCATCCATTTTCTCATAGGTCAACGCCATGTGATACAGAGCTTCCATTTTATCCTTGTTCATTGTGAGCATGCCTTTGACGGCCTCTTCGAACTGCTCTATGGCGATATCCAACTGCCCTTTTTCGGCGAAACAACGACCGAGATAAACGAGTGAGATCAAACGGCGGTGCGGATTCTTTTGGGCGAACTGGAATTGTTGCAGAGCCTCGTCCACCTGCCTGATGTTCCAATGAGAGACGGCGAGATTGAACCGCAGCTCGGTGTCGTTCGGATAGAGTTTCACGCGCTCGATGGCTCTTTCCAGCTGGTAGTTGTGCATTTGCGAAGTGATCTGCTCGATGTTCTGGTTGGCCTCCGCTTTTTTCGTGTCGTCCTGGGCGCCGTACGCCTCCCATTGCTCGATGGCCTCTTTGTATTTGGCCACTTCCGATTTCTCGATGGCTTTGTCTATGTGCGGATCCAACGTTTCCATCTTCTCGGCCACGTGTTGGTAGTGCTCGATGGCTCTGTCGTGATCGCCGCCGCGTTGGTAGTAGTCGGCGAGTTTTCGATGGTTTTCAACGGTGCCCTCACCACCAGCGATGGCTTTCTCCAAGTCGTCGATGATTGTTTTGACATCGTCCACGTCGCGGACGATACGCTCGTCCTGTTCCATTTTTTCGGCTTCCGTCTTGTCTTTAAGGCTGTCTCGGAAGTCCCCGTCTTTTTTATCGTATTTTCCGTCCTCTATGGTGGCTAGAGCGGCGGCGGCGCGCACGGCCTGCTGCTTATCCATGTCTTTGGGATACATCGCGGCTATCTGCTGTCTGATTTGGAGGGATTTCTTTCCCATGCCAGCTTCCCCGTGGGCGCGCGGGAGCCAATCGAGAACGTTCCCGTTTTTAGGATGGAATTCCGCGGCTATTTCAAGCGCCTCGATCGTTATGAAGTCAGTTTTGAGCTCGATTCCGGCTTGTGCCAGCAGATTCAAGGCCTGCAACACCGCCACATTCAGGGCCAAAGCGTCCTCCGCTCTTTTCATAGCCTCAACATGTTTTCCCATTTTCAGAAACGCCTGGCCTTTCGCGGCGATGCCCGAGGCTTTCATTCCGCTAATGAGTTTTCCGAAAAAACCGGTGTTTTCAAATTTAATTTTCTCCACGGAACGAAGTTTAGTCCTCGCGTCGATGAAACCCGGCTCTTTTTGCACGATGCCTTTCAGAAGCAGGATGGCGTAGTCCGTATTGTTTTTATTGGCCGCTTCCATGGCGGTTTGATAATTACTTCTCAAGCCCGGCGTAATGTCTTTTATGGTTTTCGTTTCGATCATGTTCCCATTCTCCATTCGCATTGTTGAAAACGAGGGCGCGACGGTCTATAATAGAGTCTTTTCGAGCAGACTCCATACTGTCGGCCGGAAAATTTTCGTAGGCCGATGATTAATTAATAGCATTCAACCCGAGATTTGCAAATGACCATGCGTATGAATAACGAACAAACAATCGCCGCGTTGTGCACTCCATCCGGAGGAGCGATCGCCGTCATCCGCGTTTCCGGTCCGAAATCCATTGAAATCGCCGATCGGGTTTGGAAGGGGGCCAGTCCTCTTTCCGAAGCGCCGGCGAGAACGCTGCGTTTGGGAGTCAGTCCGTTTGCAGCCGATTCCGCGGTCGGAGACTCCGTGCTGGCGGTCAGAATGCCGGCGCCCAACTCCTACACGGGCGAGGATGTGGTCGAATTCCATTGTCATGGAGGCGCGTTGGTGGTCGGACGCTTGATGTCGAATATTCTCGCCGCCGGCGCGGCGCATGCGGCTCCGGGAGAGTTCACGTTGAGGGCGTTCCTGAATTCCAAACTGGATTTGACGCAGGCTGAAGCCGTGGCGGATGTCATATCAGCGCGCAGCGACATGGCCCTGAACCTGGCGGAGAAGCAGATGACCGGCGCGCTCGGAAACAGAATGCGCGGGATTCGCGGAAAACTTCTATCCGCGCTTTCCGAATCGGAGTCACGTATGGATTTTCCGGAAGAGGAGCTCGATTGGTTGCCGGTCGAGGAGCTTTCGGAAACCGTTCGATCATGTTCCGCGGAAATCGCGGATCTGCTGGCGACCGCCGGAGATGGAGCCGTCTTGCGGGAAGGCGTTCGAATCGTCATAGCGGGCAGGCCCAACGCCGGAAAATCGAGTCTGCTCAACATACTTCTGGGTTCCGACAGAGCCATCGTCACATCCATTCCGGGCACGACCCGCGACACCATAGAGGAGTTCGCCTCCATTCGCGGCATCCCGGTGCAACTGGTGGACACCGCGGGAATACGCGATGCGGAAGACGAGATAGAAGGCAAGGGGGTGGAACGCAGTTTGGCATCGTTGCGCACCGCTCAAATCGTCTTGTGGGTGATGGACGCCGCTGGAGACCGGAATTCGGAATTGAAGGAGTTG
>JAADHT010000129.1 GCA_013151705.1 Kiritimatiellota bacterium
TGGAGGCTATGCTGCCGGCGACCATGCCGTCGGCATCCCCTTCCCTGACCATCATCGCACCGAAAAAAATTCGAGTTTTCATATATTCGAAGGCCTTTTCCAAAGTCATATTCTTTTTTTTGCGAAGCTCGCGGAAAACTTCGGCGTAAGGCTCCAACAGGGCGCTTTCAAGATGGTTTACCACGTCGAAAAAGCGTTTTTCAACGCCGGCCGCGGCGCAGGAAACGTCGATTTCATCATCCGTGCCCAGCACCACGACTTCCGCGATGTTTTCGGAAACGATTTTATTGGCGGCGGCGACGACTCTGGGATCATGTCCTTCTGGTAGAACTATCTTTCCATCAGCCTCTTTCGCCTTGGCGATCAACTTGTCTATTACAGCCATTTTTCAAACTCCTTGAAATCAAACGGTTCCGATCCGGAACCAGACAAAACATCATCTTTGACGGGCACAAATTGGGATTGAGTGTCGAAGCGAAACGTTTTTCAGTTGAAAATCCAAGAAAAACGTTGTGGAAATCCAAGTATTGGTCATTGACATCGCAACTACTCAATAACCGCCGCTGGAAGTCCCGCCGGAAATGATCAGCACTCCGGCGCTGGTGCCGATTCTGGTCGCTCCAGCTTCTATCATAGCAATCGCGTTCGCCGCTTTTCTCACTCCCCCCGCCGCTTTCACTCCGCAAGCTCCCGAAACTGCTTTCGACATGAGCGAGACGTCTTCCAGAGTCGCTCCGCCTCCGGAGAAGCCGGTGGAAGTCTTGACGAAATCGACACCCGCCCGGACGGCCGCGCCGCATGCGGCGGCGATTTCAGCGCTATCCAAAAGACAATTCTCGAAAATCACCTTTAATATAGCATTGTTGCCGTGCGCGAGATCCGCGATTTCGCGCAACTCGTTTTCTATATAATCCCAGTTACCTGCTTTCGCCTCGCCGATGTTCATAACAGTGTCTATTTCATCAGCTCCGTTTTCCAAACACCACCTGGTTTCCTGGAGTTTGGCGAACGTCGAAGTGGCTCCAAACGGAAATCCGGTCACACAGCACACTTTCACATCGGAGTTCGCGAGCGCTTTAACAGCGACGGGAACTCTGCATGGATTGACGCAAACCGCCGCGAACGAATGTTCATCCGCCTCGGCGCAAAGTTTGATTATATCGTCTTCGGTGGCTTCCGGTTTCAAAAGAGTGTGGTCTATGCAGCTTGCGATTTCCATCACATTCTCTTCGTTAGTGTGAAGTTAATGTTCGTGAGTGGTTGAAAAGGGTGCTGAACAGTTACGATTTTTCTCAAAAAAAAACCCCGCTGGTGCGGGGTTTAAATTTGAAAAGCCTCATTTGCCGGCAGGGCAGGAAAGCTTGTCGTAGGTGGCCTTGTTGACGAATTTCGTCAGGTTGGTGCCATCATCGTCTTTAGCGCGAACAGCGTAGCGCTCTTGAGTTCCCTTCGATGTTTTCCTCTTGTAGATCACTTTCGTGCACTCTTTCTCTGCAATTTCGACGGACTCGCGTTTTTTCACATTGTAGAACTTAATCATGTTTCTACTTCTCCCTTGTTGAATGGTTAATAATGACCCGACGGAACTCGAATATAACATCATTCAAAGCTCCGTCAACCCGTTTCTTGAAAAAAAACGGAAAAAAAATGAAAAAACCTATAAAATGATGGATAAACCTCCTAGAAAAAGAACGAGAACGGCAAAGAAAACAAGAATTCGTCGGTTACGCACCGTGTGATTGGAATGTTTTGACGGACCTGATATTTTTCTGAAATTACCGGCTTTCATAAGAGTGGCGACGTTGGCGCTCGCTGTTTTGACGGTGGCATGACCGCCGCCGTGAAGTCGAGTCGTGTTCATCAATTCACCGTTAAATAATTGAAGAAAGCCAAAAGAACAGCGGCGAACAATATGGCGAGGGTCAGCGTGAAGAAAAGGCCCAAACCCAGTTTGAACGCCTGGAGAAAAGATATCGAGAAAAGCTCATGTATGAAACCAGCGCTTCCGTTTCCAACTGAAACCGAGGCGGATGAGGGATGTTCCGCTGATTGAGCGGCGATCGTGTTTTCCAAAACAACACATTCGAGTCTGGCGTTTTCCACCTTTTTCAAAGCGGTAGCTAGTTCTGAGGCGAAATTGGAACGGTTCCATTCGGAATCATCGAGTGCGTCAAGGTCGTCCAACAGCTTCTTGAATTTCGCTTCGACGACACGCGACGTCTCCAAGGCTGTTTCAAGCCGCCCCATATCGAGCGGAATCCGCGAGATTCGCGATTTCAAACGAACCATAACGTCTCTTCTCGTGGATTTGTATTCGTCCCAACGCGCGAACAACGCCTTTTTCCACTCTTTGTCCGGAATGACCGTCGTGGTGGCAGGGGAAGGCGCTGACGCGGTTCGAGAGGCCGGGCCAACGGTCGAGGAAGTTTTTCCGGGCGAGTCGCCCTGATTCACCCCATCTTCGCCTTTATTGTGTTGAGATGAGGATGGAAGCTTTTCCCGTATGTTCACCAAAGACGCGTCGATGAATTCGTTTTTTTTCATAGTATTGTTCCTCATTTCACTTTAAAGAGATCCTCGGGAGTTCCATCCGCGACATATCCCGCCTCGCATTTCGAAAAAGCGATTTTCGTTCTCCATCCCGGACCGTAGAAAAGCAGTGAGTCGATCAACCACAGGGCTTCGACTTTTTTGAACGAATCCACCTCCAACGTTCGAGTGGGAAGCGTCAGTCTTCTGTTTTGAAGCGAAAACCATTCGACCTTCAAGGGAAAGAAATACTCCTCGCTGATGTACACCTTCGCGGTTTTATCGGAATTCGGTTTGGACATGACAAAAACCCGACAACTCTGGCCTTTGATTGAAGTTTTGGGCAATTCGAGTTTGAAATTCCAAAAGAGAAAGGACATCGTGAGGTCTTCAGGGCGAATTCCGAAATCACGCATCAACATCGATTTTTTGACGTTCCCTTTTTCACGCATGACGCTCGCCTCGCTGTTCTTTCCGGAATACGCTTGACCAATGGAGTAGACCTCCTTCGAATCTCCAACCACGAGTTGAGCCAATATCATCTCTTCCGTGAAGCGGAGACTGAACATTATTTTTTCCTGTCTCCTCTTCCGTCTGCGGGTTTTATTCATCATCAACCCGGAAAGTCTCGCCCAAGTCTTCACTTTTTGAGGAAGGCGCGCCGTCCTAAGAAAACTCGCGGCGGAAGAATCGGCGTTAAGGGAAGATATATTGAAAGCGAATAACAGTAGTGGCGAAACGGCTGTGTTAAGTATGGATGTGAACTTGATTTTCCTCATATCCAGTTTTCTCCCTGTTTGATTTGCGCGGCCACGCGAAAGACTGTATCTTACATTGTTTTTTTTTCAACCCTCAACGAAGGGAAAAGATGAAAATCGAGAATTCGAACGAAAATTGGATGAACGCCGCACTGGGACTCGCGGATAAGGGCTACGGAATGACTTCCCCCAATCCGATGGTCGGATCCGTGGTGGTCAGCGACGGAAAATCGGTGGGCGAAGGGTTCCATGCGGGCGCGGGGCTTCCGCATGCCGAGGTCGAAGCGTTGCGTTCCGCTGGTTCGAAAGCGAATGGAGCTACGCTCCACGTTAATTTGGAACCGTGTTCGACGACGGGCAGAACTCCCCCTTGCGTGGACTCCATCATCTCCGCGGGTGTCGCGGAAGTCGTCATTGGCTGCTTGGATCCAAACCCGAGACATGCCGGAAAAGGCGTGGATATTCTCAGAAAAGCCGGTGTCGACGTCAAAGTGGGCATCCTGGAAAAGGAGTGCGAGCGCCTGAACGAGGCTTTCTTTCACTGGATAACGACCGGTCGCCCGTTCGTGATGTTGAAACTAGCTGCCACGCTGGACGGGAAGATAGCGACGGCATCCGGCAACTCCCAATGGATAACCGGAGAGAAAGCGCGGGGGAAAGTCCAGGAGCTGAGGCGTTGGGCGGATGCGATTATGATCGGAGGCGAGACGGCTCGCCGCGACCGTCCGTCGCTTACCGTCCGCGATGTTCGCGGATGGCGTCAGCCGAAGCGCCTGGTGGCGTCCCGCTCCTTGACCGTCTCCGCGGCGGCCGAACTTCTGAAACCAGGAGAACCGCCGATAGTCGTCTCAGCCGAGACGCAGGGGGATTGGATTGAAGTGTTGCGGGAACTCGGAAAGGATGAGATCACCGCGCTGTTGGTGGAGGGAGGCGGGATTCTGGGCGCTTCGCTTCTCGCCGCGGGAGTGGTGGACAAATTGGCGTATTTCATCGCACCAAAAATACTTGGAGGGAGAAATTCCCGTTCCGCCGTTTCCGGACTGGATCCAAAATTTCTCGACGACGCTATTGAGCTCAAAGATGTCGAGATTGAAAAAGTGGGAAACGACATTTTAGTTACTGGATACCCGAACAAATAGTCCTCGTTCAGAAAATACTCGCTATCGCCACACGATCACACTTGCTCGACCACCTCGGCAGACGTTGGGCATTATCAAACCGACGCGAAATTGTTTGACCGGGATGTCCGTTCGCGAACAGTATCCGCAATGTCAAATATGAAATTGTTGTGTTCGTATGCGAGCGAATAAAAAAAATGAGTAGGGCCGCCGCATCCTCCCTAGGCGGGCACTAGGCGGGGCAAAGTCCAAACTTGTCAGCCTTTGGCCGAGACGGCAATCCCGTCGATGATTAGCATGCGAGCGTTTTGGAGTTTACCAGCCTCAGGAGGTTGCGAGCCCCCATGCCTCGCCTTCTATTGAAAATAGCGAATGCGTCAAGTCTAACGGGGGTTGGCTCGTTCCGGATTGACGACCGGCTGGCGGGGAAACAGATCCAGATTTTCTTTGAGGATGTTTTTCTCCCGATAACCGCGGTTGAAAAAAAGGACGAGCAATCCCGCGAGAATAGCGCCTAGAAGCAAATAAAGCAGTTTTTTGCCGCCGTTCGAAGCGGAAATTGACTGGGGTTTAATGGAGATATTGCGTCGCTCTCTCACCACCACTCCCAGCTCGCTTGACAATCGCTCGGATATGTAGCGGCAGAAAACCGCGAAATTCGCGGATGAAACCCTTCCTAGAATGTTCTTTGGATAGTCCGGATTGCTTTCGGGCGAGCATACCGAAGCGCCCGCATGGCCGCCGTCGCTCTCCGTTCCCAACTTTTTGAAAAGGGTCGATAGATTGAGGGATGCGTCAGCCTGGTTCAAACGTCTTCCAACCACGACGCTCGCTCCGTAGCAGAAGAAAAGATAGTCCAAATTCGGCATCTTGTCGGCGAAATACTCGCAAGCCCTCCCGATATTGAGTTTGGGCTCGTCTCTTTTTGTTTTGGGAGCCAAAGCGACGAGTATCCTCAAAACATCCTGATCCCCGCTTCTGGCCGCGGCCGCGACTGGCATGTCGCTTCCGCCGTCAAGAGCGGGACCGCTGAATTCGGCGTTTTCCACAGCCGGACGCTCAATCTCCAAAAGTTGAGCGTTCTCCATAAACCTGTCGGATATCACCATGGCCTCGTATCGCTTCACCTGGACCCACTCATACCATCCTTTGTCATTCAAATAACGAAGAATATCCTCCTTTTCCCGGCATTGGAAAAGAGTTTGAGCCAACTCCACTTTGCATATTCCGCCTTTGATCAACTCAGTGATAACTTTTCCCAACGTTTTTCTATTCCTCGCGAAGTCCTCGGCGTGGGTCAACTCCCTCAAATGTCTCATCGCCGGCGAATCCGCGGCGGTCTTTATCACCAGAGCCTCGTAAACCATGTCGGCTCCGCATTTTAGTTCGTCATCGGCGAGCTCTTCGGAATCCGCTGGAGATTGAGGATCGACGAGAGGCCCGCTCATCGCTTGAAATCCTACGAGCCCCTCTTTTTGAAGCGCATCAAGCATTTTCGCATGCGCGGGCGAGTATGGATGGTGATCCTCGTATCGGACTAGCTTCAATCCATTGTCAGCCAAGACGCGAAGGTCGCCTGACAGGTCGGGAATAGTGCTTATCGGCATATCGGCCATATAGATGTCGCCCGGCGGTAAATCCGACAAACCTAACAGCCCTTCGTGATAGTTCACGAATACAAAACGCAAGTTGCAAGCGTCTCCGCGCTCATCGGCGGCTTTGGTTAAATGCCTGGCGTAGAAGACGGCGCTGGAGACGGTGTCGAGGTCGCCGCCCGTCTCCTCCATGTCGCGGAGCTCTTTCAATTGTGAGACAAGCTCCCGACTGCCGTAGATATCCATCAAAGACTTTTCCGCCTCGATCTCAGTCAAGCGTGAACCATCGTCCTTTTCAAGTCTCGAAGCCAGGCGAGACAAAAGAGATTCCAGGTTTTCATTCGCTCCTTCGCCTAAAAGCTCCATCAACTCCTCTTCCCCCTCTTTCCTGAGACGCGCGACCCCCGCTTTTCGGGATGCTGGCCCAAACGGAATAGCGAATGACGGGAAATTGTCTATTACGCTTCGTTCGTTGAATTCCGCGAAATTCGCGCCGGACGGTGGCGGGGATGGAAAAAGCGACGCCGTCAACATTCTGGAAACGGCGAGTTTGCGCAAAGCGGTGAAGAGTTGGTTGTCATCCTCACCCTCCGATAGAAGGCGGTGAAGGGGAATAGAGATGGGTTTGGGGACGTGGAACACGCCATTCATCCAACAACAGTCGAAATCGAGCAATCGCTTCGGCAAAGCGACGGCGTCGAACAGCGTGCCGCCATGTCCGTGTATGACTATGTATGCGTTTCTGTCTCTCACTCTGCGCTCATCCCTTTTGCAACGATCACCCGGAGACGCGAGTATCCGGCTAAGGCGGGTACACCATGCAACAGTGGGAGTCTCCGATATGCGGAACCTCGACTATTCCGCGGATGGAAAACCGCGGTGTCCAGCCACTTTGTCGAACCAGCTCGAATCCTGGCCGCTTCCAGCACGCTTCATTGAAGCGACCTGCCGCCAACTCTTCCGAGCGGAGTGACACTTTAGAACCGGACACATCTCAGCCGAGTTCCTCCATCGCTGGAGAAATCTCGAAAAAAGCCTCCTACACAATTAGGTCAAAACGAACAATTCCATATCATGCTTGCGACATTCAACTCCGAAGCGCAACACTTTGGTTGATTGGTATTGCCAACGGCGGTATCCTACCCGGCAAAAACTAACAACCACGAAAGGAGTTGCCATGGGAAATAGATACTCGCAATCGACAATGAGGGAAAGATACAAGCTTGAGGAGTTATTGCAAGCCGGGTTTAGTCAAACCGAGACAGCCAAGATGATGGGGGCGGAGCTAAATCGACGATCAGTCGGGAGATTCGTCGGAACAGCGGGTTCGACGGACTCGCATTCGGACTTATTTCAGCGAAGGCCTCTATCGCCGCTCGGATAGAATTTTCTTGAAATTTCCGCTCAAGACCGGAAGGTGTTTGTCGTCCGGAATTGGAATGGAGAGAAGGCGTCCGGCGCCGGCACTCCATCGACGAAAGTCGCGACTCTCGCGTTTCCACTCGTCGATTTCAGGAATCCCGTTTCGGGATCAAATTCAAACGTCTCTCGGAAAAAAGCGTTGGGTACGAAATACGGAGTCTTGATCCGAGAGTAGCAAGAAGTTCCGCCGGTATTAACCACCTCGATACGATATCTACATACGATCTCCTCCCCGCGTCCCGTCGTCTCGGCGGCGATCTCGCTGTAACCGCGTTGATCATCTCCGACAGTGACAATCACGCCGTATTCGGGAATATAAATCGGATTTTCGGAAAACAACGCGTCGCGTAGAATAAACGTGAACGAACGCTCCCCGCGTTCAATGTGAATCAGCGTGGGACATGAACCCCGAGCGATTCTCGCGTCTTCCACACAGACCTTAATCGCGCCTCCGCCTTGAATGAATGAAAACTCACCATTTGATTCGCATTCCCCCTCCCCCGCGCATATCCCAATTTTTCGCGAAACACCATTCAATATGCCAACAGCGCCACCGGATGAAGCGTTTTTCCACACAATTCTCACGGAAACTTTTCTCTTCTCCTCGTTCATCGTCAAACCTCCTTTAACCGTCAAGCCCACAACGCAAGCGTTAGGCGGAACAATCAGACGTATTTAATCACATTCAAGGGTATTCATACAGAATCGTATCAACTTAACGCTTGAAGGGAATAGCCGAATCAACCGGATTCAGCAGCGCGTACCACCTATCGAAAGCGTACAAACGGTTTTACGGGATTTCTCCATCCCATGCGATGAGATCCGGCTCACATTGTAGGTGAGCTTGTTTTCCTCGAGAAGAATCATTTTTCCCCTCCGGGGCTGGAGCGTATTCCGCCGGTGTGCCGGACAAAATCACCACGCCGTTCTCCATAGGTGGCGAGGGTGCGAATTTCATTGCCGAAAAATAAAATGGTGTCATCGTTAATTCCTTGCGATCAATATTCCTGAGTCTATTATAACGAAACAAAATTGCATTCGGTCATTGGATACGCGACTCCGAAAGACAAGCTGCCGGAAAGAGTAGAGACGGCGCATGAGGAAAGAGACGGGAAACTGGAGGCGGCTCGAATGAGAAGACACGGAATGAACGCCGCGGGAAGGGGATTGAAAAAAGTCGGGAGTCTTGTTTTTTTCAATCCAAACTCGAAAGGAGGGCTTGATGCGCGGTAGAATAATGCTACATTACACTTGAGATGGAGGTTTTACCTCCATCTCAAACAGTATTGACGAAATTTCGATTCACGCTGGCCCAACGCAGAAATGTGGTTTTCTTGAAATCCGCACACCAAGGTGTGCTAAATTAAAAGGAGTTATTAAAAAAATGAAAGCATTTATCTCAATTGAGGGAAAGCGGTTGGAGGGTGCCAGATCTATGGTGCAAGCTGGAATCCAACCACTAATGAAAGCTGTGAACAAGCGGAGTAAAGGGGGCAGGCGATATGAAATGTCAATAAAAAACATAGGCACAAAGAAATTGTTGATTGAGCAGGCCGGGCTTGTTTTTTTACCGCCGGCAAAGAAAAAAAACAGGCAGTGGCGAGTTTTCATTGATCGGGGTGAATGTGGATGGTGTGGAGTGAAAGAGCTTGACGCTCTCGAGTTGAACACTCATTTGCGACCAGTAATGGGACAACGCGTCAGTGAGGACGCTGAAGATACTCTGCCATTCCATCGCAGCAGTCTACAGAGTGTTATCTGGGATATGAAAAGCCGGCAATCATTGCTGATAGGTTTTTTGCGTCAACGACATGGAGAAAATATGGTTGACATTGTTCCTGACGAAAACAGAAAAGATATATTGAAAATAGAAGCTTTGCAGACTTTCGAAGTGGAGATAGCTCCGAATGAAGTCTTACATCTGGACCCAATTATAATAAGTAAAGGTAAAGATCCATACGTATTACTGGAGCAATTCGGTGATTTAGCGCAACAATATCATGGGCGGGTATTTAACGAACCCCCGATTGTAGGAATGATGACTTGGTATGGCTATCGTACCGCTATTGATGAAGATATTATTCTTGAAAACACAAGATTAATAAAGGATATTTTTGACGGTTACCCTCAGGAAACAAACAAGATTATGCT